>NZ_JBGFSI010000005.1:0-91245 GCF_041365735.1 Rhodosalinus sp. K401
GGCCGCGCCCGCGCCCGACCTCGCCGCGCCGGCCACCGACGGCGAGGCGCCGCGCGCCCCCGAGGCGGCACCGTCCCGGCCCGCGCCGCCCGCCGAGACGTCCGATCCGGTCGCACCCGACGCCCCCGCGAGCGACAGCGATTTCGCCGCTCCGGATGGCCCGGAGGCACCCGCCTTGCCGACGGACGAAGAGACGGCGGCCGAAGACGGTCGCGCCGGGCTCGGCCGGCAGGCGGGCACGATCGGAAACCTTGCGCCCGAGGTGCGAATCAACCGGTTGCCCGGCGCGGATGCGCGCGAGACGGAGACGGAAACGGCACCCGCCCCGCGCGCGCCGCTCGAGCGCTTCGCCGTCCCGTCCGACGCGCCCGCCGGCGCGCCGCTCATGGCGATCGTTCTGCTCGACGACGGCCCGGGCCCGTTCGGCCCGGAGGCGCTCGCGGGCTTCCCCTTTCCCCTGACGGTGGCCGTCGATCCCGACTGGGAGGGGGCGGAGGCGGCGATGCGGGGCTATCGCGCGCAGGGGATCGAGGTCGCGGTGCTCGGCGCGCTGCCCGACAGCGCGGGCCCCCGTGACGCCGAAGTCGCGATGCAGGCATGGGCGCGCGCGGTGCCCGAAGCGGTGGCCGTCCTCGAGGCCGAGGTGGGTACGCTACAAGGCAGCCGCGCCCTGTCCGAGCAGATCGGCGCCATTCTCGCCGATACCGGCCACGGGCTGGTCCTGCACTCGCAAGGGCTCGACACCGGCGCGGCGCTCGCGGCGAGGGCGGGCGTGCCCACGGTCACGATCTTCCGGGAGATCGACGCCGAGGGCGAAGACAGCAACGCGATCCGCCGCAACCTCGATCAGGCGGCGTTCCGGGCACGCACCGAGGGCGCCTCGGTCATGCTGGGACGGCTGCGCGCGGAAACGATCAGCGCGCTCCTGCTCTGGGGGCTTCAGGATCGGGAGCGCAACGTGACGCTCGTGCCGGTGTCGAAGGTGCTGATGCGCGGACAGGACGCCGAGTAGCCTGGCGCCTCGTCGGGCCCAGACAAAGACGGGCCGATGCTCGCCCCGCCCGTGCATCCGGCATCGCCGTCGAGACCACGTTCGGGATGGCGCGCAAGGGCCTTCGAAGGCCCTTGGCAGCGCCCGGCTTCAGGCGTTTCCGGATCCGGTGAACCGCGCGGCGTCCTCGGCCGCCCTGCGGATGGCGCGGCTCTTGTTCACCGTCTCCTGCCATTCGGCCTCGGGGTCGCTGTCATGCACGACCCCGCCGCCGGCCTGGATGTAGAGCTTGCCGTCCTTCACGACCGCGGTGCGCAGCGCGATGCACATATCCATGTCGCCGCCGGCCGAGAAATAGCCCACGCCGCCTGCGTAAAGGCCGCGCTTTTCCGGCTCGAGCTCGTCGATGATCTCCATCGCGCGCACTTTCGGCGCGCCCGAGACCGTGCCCGCCGGCAGCCCGGCAAGGAGCGCCGAAAGCGCGTCCTGATCTTCCGAAAGCTCGCCCACCACGTTCGAGACGATATGCATGACGTGGGAATAGCGCTCGATCGTGTACTGCTCGGTGGGGCGCACGGTGCCGATCTTCGCCACCCGCCCCACGTCGTTGCGGCCCAGATCGAGAAGCATCAGGTGCTCGGCGCGCTCCTTCTCGTCGGCCAGAAGCTCTTCGGCCAGCGCGCGGTCCTCCTCGGGCGTCGCGCCGCGCGGGCGGGTGCCGGCGACGGGCCGGATCGTCACCTCGCGGTCGAAGACCCGCACGAGGATTTCCGGGCTCGCCCCCACGACCTGGAAATCGCCAAAGTCGAAGTAGAACATGAAGGGCGAGGGGTTGGTGCGCCGCAGCGAGCGGTAGAGGGCGAAGGGCGGCAGCGGGAACTCCTGGGTCCAGCGCTGGGAGGGAACCACCTGGAAGATGTCGCCGGCGCGGATGTAGTCCTTCGCCGTCTCGACCGCGGCGAGATAGTCGCTCTTGGAGAAGTTCGACACCGGCTCCGCGATCACGCCCGCGTCGCCCATCTCCCGGCTCGCCTGCGGCAGCGCGCGCTCGAGGTCGCGGACCGCGTCCATCACGCGTTCGGCGGCCTGCGCATAGGCCGCCCGCGCCGAAAGGCCCGATGCCGCCCAGGCGGGCGCCACCACCGTGACCTCGCCCTTTACCCCGTCGAGCACGGCCACCACCGACGGGCGTAGCAGCACCGCGTCGGGCACGCCCAGCGGATCGGGGTTCACCATGGGCAGCCGTTCGACAAGGCGGATCATGTCGTAGCCCAGATAGCCGAAGAGCCCTGCCGCCGCGCGGGGCAGGTCGTCGGGCATGTCGATCCGGCTTTCGGCGATGAGCGCGCGCAGGTTCGCCAGAGGGTCGCCAGCCTCCACCTCGAAGGCATCGGGGTCGAAGCGCGCGGTGCGGTTGATCCGGCTTTCCGTCCCGCGGCACTCCCAGACGAGATCGGGCTTCATGCCGATGATCGAATAGCGCCCGCGCACCTCGCCGCCGGTCACGGATTCGAGCATGAACGCGTCGCGCGACGGGCCGGCGAGCTTCAGCATCAGCGAGACGGGCGTATCCAGGTCGGCCGCGAGCCGGATCCAGACAAGCTGGTTGAGCCCCGCCTCGTATCCCGTTTCGAACGCGGCGAAATCCGGAGTGATGCTCATCGGGCCAACCTTACTGGAACTGGGCGTGAACGGCGTTGATCGCGGCCTGGTCGAGTTGCACGCCGGCACGGGCGCGGATCTCACGGAGATAGGCCTCGAACAGGTCCTGCGCGATCCCGCCGGAGACCTGCCGCTCGATCGCCTCGGCAAGCTCGGCGGTGGCGGGGTCGTCGCGGTCCGGCGGCGTCGCGGCGTCGAGCCGGGCGATGACGACGCGCCCGTCGCCCTCGATCACGCGAACCTCGCCGGTCTCCATCTCGAACACGGTCTCGAGCAGACGCTCCGGCGCGTCCGGCACGAAGCCCGACCGCGTGGCGCCCTCGGTCACGGTGGCGTCGCGCAGGCCCATGGCCGCGAAGCGCCGCCCCTCGCGGAGCGCGGACGCGATCTCCTCGGCCTCGGCGGCGAGCGCCTCGAGCGCGCGGGCACGCTCCCATCCGGCGCGCACCTGCTCTTCGACCTCGTCGAAGGGGCGCGGCGCGGGCGGCAGCGTGTCGTCGAGGCGCAGGGCGAAGATCCCGCCGTCGCCCAAGGTCTCCACCGCCGGGTAGTCGTCCTCTCCGACGCGCGAGGCGGCGGTGCGGAAGTCCTCGTAGGCGGCGATCCCGTCCTCGACGCCCGGGTGCCAGTCGATCTGCCCGAGACGCATCTCCGTCTCGGCGGCCAGATCCTCGAGCGTGGCGCCGCCGGCGAGCAGGTCGTCCATCCCCTCGGCCTGGTTCTCGACCACGCGCCGCGCGCGCGACATCGCCAGTTCCTCGCGGAGAAGCTCACGCGCCTCCTCGAAGCTCGTCTCCTGCGCGTTCAGGATGGCGTTGACGCGGTAGAGCGCGGGGCCGAGGGGGGAGGGGGCGGGGCCCACCACGTCGCCGGTGCCGGCGTCGAAGACCGCGCCCGCCGCCGCGTCGAGCTCGTCGCGCGACACATCGCCGAGATCCACGTCCGACAGCGTCAGGCCGCGCTCCTCGACGAGCGCGTCGAAATCGGTCTCTCCCGCCTCGAGCCGCGCCATCGCCTCCGCGGCGGCGGTCTCTTCGGCGAAGACCAGACGCTCCACCAGCCGCCGTTCGGGCTGGTTGAACTGCTCGGAGCGCTCCTCGTAAAGCTCGCGCAGCGCCGCCTCGTCCACCTGCACCGTGTCGAGGATCATCTCGGGCGTGAGCCACGCGTAGGTGATGGCCCGCGTCTCGGGCGCCGTGAACGCGTCGATGTTGGCCTCGTAGTAGGCGCGAAGATCGCTCTCGGTGGGCTCGGGCAGCGGGGTTTCGAGGTCTTCTGGGGCCAGGGTCGCCCAGGTGAAATCCCGGCGCTCGCCCAGATAGCCCAGAAGACGATCGCTCAGCGCGTCGGGGGCGGGGGTGCCGGCAAGCACCGCGCCCTGCACCAGCGTGCGCGCGGTCTCCTCGCGCAGATCTTCCTCGAATTCGGCCTCCGTCAGGCCCACACTGTCCAGCCTGACGCGGTAGGCTTCGCGGTCGAACGTCCCGTCGGGGCCCTGGAAGGCGGGGATTTCGCGAAGCTGGCCGGCGAGCGTCGCATCGCCCACCGAGATACCGAGCCGCGCGGTCTCGTGGTCGAGCGCGGCGGTGGTGATCAGCCGCGCCAGCACCTGCTGGTCGAGCCCCGCGGCACGCGCCTCCTGGAAGGTGACGGCGCGGCCCGTCTCGGCGCTGATCGCGCGCAGCTCGTCCTGCAGCGCGCGGGCATACGCATCGACCGAGATCGGCTTGTCGCCCACGGTGCCCACGGTGCGGATCGTGCCCGACAGGTTCGTGGCGCCGAACCCCGCGAGGCCGATGATGAGAAGCCCCAGAAGGATCCAGACGAGGGTTTTCGAGATGCTGGCGCGCGCGGACATGACGTCTCCCTTCGGAACCTGGCTCGGGTTGTCTAGTGGCCGCCCGGCGCGCTCGCAAGCGGGAACGGAAGCGCCGCCAGCCGCTCGAAGAGCGCGTCGATGCCGGCCCGGTCGACGTTGGCGTAGGCGATGCGGAGCGCGCGGGCGCCGGAGGCGTCGTCGGCCGGCGTGAACATCGTCCCGGGCAGGGCGAGGACGCCCGCCTCGCGCACCAGCGCGGGGGCGAGCGCGTCCGAGGGCATCTCGAACGGGTGTTCGAGCCAGGCGAAATAGGCGCCCACGCCGTGCAGCCGCCAGCCCCGGTCCTCGAGCCGGGCCATGCCGTCGCCGATCGCCGCACGGCGGTCGAGGATCTCGGCCCGCTCGCCCGCGAGCCACTGCGCGAGGTTCCGCATCCCCCAGAGCGCCGCGCGCTGGCCAAGCTGGGGCGCGCAGATCGCCACGGTGTCGAGGAACTTCTCCGCCTCGGCGAGGATCGTGCGCGACGCGACGAGTGCGCCGGTGCGATGCCCGGTGAGGCGGTAGGCCTTGGAGAACGAGTAGAGGTGGACGAAGGCTTCCGGCCAGTCCGGGTCGGTGAAAAGCGCGTGCGGCGGACCGGTGCGCGCGTCGAAATCCCGGTAGGTTTCGTCGAGGATGAGCACGAGGCCGCGCGACCGCGCGAGCGCGTAGAACTCCATGACGAGTTCGGGAGGGTATTCCACGCCGCCGGGGTTGTTGGGCGTCACCAGCACGATGGCGCGGGTGCGCGGCGTGACAAGCGCGGCGGCGCGCTCGGGATCCGGCAGCAGCCCGGCACCCGTCGGCAGCGGCACCGCGGCGACGCCGGCCATGTCGAGCCACATCTTGTGGTTGAAATACCACGGGGTCGGAAGGATCACCTCGTCCCCCTCGCCGGCAAGCGCCGCGATCGCGGCGCAGAAGGCCTGGTTGCAGCCGGCGGTGATCGCCACCTGCTCGGCCGCGATCTGCCCGCCATACCCCGCGCCCCAGCGCCGCGCGATCTCGGCGCGCAGCTCAGGGTGGCCGAGCACGGGGCCGTAGAGATGCACCTCCGGCTCTTCCTGGACGAGCCGTGCCATCTCGGCGCGGAGCGCCTCCGGCGGGGGATCGACGGGCGCGGCCTGGCTCACGTTCAGAAGCGGCCGGCCCGGGGGCATCTCTGCCCCCTCGAGCCAGCGCCGCGCCTCCATCACCGGGGGCGCGAAGGTGGCGGCGGTGCGGCTGGTCATGCTGCGGCCGCCACGGGATCAGTCCGTGCCGCGATAGGGTTCGACATACTGGAGCGCCATGTCCCAGGGAAAGAAGATCCAGGTGTCCTGGCTCACCTCGGTGATGAAGGTGTCCACCTGGCCGCGGCCCATCGGCTTGGCGTAGACGGTGGCGACATGCGCATTGGGCATCGTCGCGCGCACCACCTCTAGGGTGCGGCCCGTGTCCACGAGATCGTCCACGATCAGCACGCCCGTGCCGTCGCCCACAAGGTCCATGTTGGGCGCCTTGATGATGCGGGGTTCGGTGCGCTCCTGGTGGTTGTAGGATTTCACGCTGATCGTGTCGACCGTGCGGATGTCGAGCTCCCGCGCGACGATCATCGCCGGCGCCATGCCGCCCCGCGTGATCGCCACCACCATCCGCCAGCCGCCGTCGCCGGGTCCGTGCCCGTCGAGCCGCCAGGCCAGCGCCCGGGCGTCGCGGTGAAGCTGATCCCAGCTGACGTGGAAGCCCTTTTCGTGGGGAAGTCTGTCCATTGCCTCAGCCCTTGGTGATGTCCGGCGCGTCCACGGCCTTCATGCCGACGACGTGGTAGCCCGCGTCCACGTGATGCACCTCCCCGGTCACGCCGGAGCCGAGATCCGACAGCAGGTAGAGCGCCGACTTGCCGACATCCTCCAGCGTCACGTTGCGGCGCAGGGGCGAATTGTACTCGTTCCACTTCATGATGTAGCGGAAATCGCCGATGCCGGAGGCCGCAAGCGTCTTGATCGGGCCGGCGCTGATCGCGTTCACGCGGATGCCGTCCTTGCCCAGATCCTCGGCGAGATAGCGCACGCTCGCCTCGAGCCCGGCCTTGGCCACCCCCATGACGTTGTAATGCGGCATCACGCGCTCGGCGCCGTAATAGGTCAGCGTGAGGCAGGAGCCGCCTTCGCTCATCATCTTTTCCGCGCGGGCAACGACCGCGGTGAAGGAATAGACCGAGATGTCCATGGTCGTGGCGAAGTTCTCGCGGCTCGTGTCCACGTAGCGGCCGCGCAGTTCGCCCTTGTCGGAAAAGCCGATGGCGTGAACGATGAAATCGAGGCGGTCCCAGCGCTCCTTCAGCTCGGCGAAGAGCGCGTCGATGGAGGCCTCGTCGCCCACGTCACAAGGCAGCACGATGTCGCTGCCGAGCTGGGCGGCCAGCGGGCCCACGCGCTTCTTGAGTGCTTCGCCCTGGTAGGAGAAGGCAAGCTCCGCCCCGGCGCCGGCGCAGGCGCGCGCGACGCCCCACGCGATGGACTTGTCATTCGCCAGCCCCATGATTAGTCCGCGCTTGCCCGCCATCAGGGTATTCGTCATGGGCTGTCTCCTGCCTGTCCCGCGCCTCGCCGTCCTTTAGGCGATCGACTTGGGGGCATCAAGTGCGGCCCGGACAGCGCCCCTGTACGGCGCGAGGAAGGAGAAGGCGATGAGCGACCGAACCGGCATCTTCGAGGGCGACGATCCCTTCGCCATCGCGCGGGCCTGGCTGGCCGAGGCCGAGGCGCAGGAGATCAACGATCCCAACGCCATCGCGCTCGCGACGGTGGACGAGGCGGGCCTGCCCAACGTGCGCATGGTGCTGCTCAAGGAGATCGAGGCCGACGCCTTCGTCTTCTACACCAACTACGACAGCGCCAAGGGCCGCGAGATCGCCGCGGCGGGCAAGGCGGCCTTCGTCATCCACTGGAAAAGCCTGCGCCGGCAGATCCGCGTGCGCGGCACGGTCAGCCGCGAGGACGGGCCCAAGGCCGACGCCTATTTCGCCTCCCGCTCGATCAAGAGCCGGCTCGGCGCATGGGCCTCGCGCCAGTCCGAGCCGCTCGAAAGCCGCGCGGCGCTCATGGCGGAGGTGGCCCGCGTGGCGGCGCGCAGCGGCACCGCGCCCGCGCGGCCGCCGCATTGGGGCGGATTCCGCATCACGCCTCTCGAGATCGAGTTCTGGGCCGACGGCGCCTTTCGGTTGCATGACCGCTTCCGCTGGCGCCGCGCGGGCGCCGACGCGGCGTGGGACATTGCCCGGCTCAACCCCTGAATTGACCCGACGCGACGGGTGTCGCCGCATTCGGCACGCTGGTAAGCGGTTGAAACGTTGCGCCTTAATTAACTTGCAATCGCACGCCGCTTTGGCGCAACACTTGCCATGGGGATGAAATTGATTGGATGCGGAGTGACGGACTCCATCGAAGAGCCGCGCCGCTTGCGGGGCCATGTGAAGTGGTTCGACCCTGCGAAGGGTTTCGGGTTCGTGGTTGCTGAAGAGGGCGGCCCCGACATCCTGCTTCATGCCAATGTCTTGCGGAACTTCGGGCAGAGTTCGATCGCCGATGGGGCGCAGGTCGAGATCACGGCGCAGCAGACCGCGCGCGGGATGCAGGCGGTCGCGGTGCTCGACATAAAGCCGCCCGAAGGCACCGGTCCCGCGACCCTCGCGGATTTCGAGGGCTACGACCCCGAGGAGTTGCGCGCCGCGCCCCTCGAGCCCGCCCGCGTGAAATGGTTCGACACGGCCAAGGGCTTCGGCTTCGCCAACGTCTTCGGCCGGAGCGAGGACGTCTTCGTTCATATCGAGGTCCTGCGGCGCTCCGGGCTTGCCGATCTGCAGCCCGGAGAGGCGCTGGCGGTGCGCGTGATCGAAGGCAAGCGCGGCTTCATGGCGACGGAGGTGCTGGCATGGGAAGCCGCGCTCTCGGAAAAGCGCTGACGCTCGCCCTGGCCGTCGCGGGCGGCACCGCGTCCGCGGGCGCGTGCCGCGAGGACGCCGTATGGCTGCGCGGCGACTGGGGCGAGGCACGGTTCACCGTCGAGGTCGCCGACGACCCCGAGGAGCGCGCGCAGGGCCTGATGTTCCGCGAAAGCCTGCCCGAAACCGCGGGGATGCTCTTCGTCTACGAGCGTCCGCAGCCGGTGGCGTTCTGGATGGAGAACACGCTCATCCCGCTCGACATGATCTTCGCCGACGTCAGCGGCACGGTCCGCCGCGTTCATTCGAATGCCGTGCCGGGCGACCGCACCCCGATTCCCGGCGGGCGCGAGATCTTCGCGGTGCTCGAGATCAATGGCGGCAAGGCCGAGGCGATGGGAATCGCACCCGGCACCGAGATGCGCCACCCCGCCTTCGGAGACGACGCCGCCTGGCCCTGCGAGTAGGGCTTTTCACCCGGCCCGCTCGCGGGTATTGAAGCGCCAGTCGGGGCGTAGCGCAGCCTGGTAGCGCGTCTGTTTTGGGTACAGAAGGTCGTGAGTTCGAATCTCGCCGCCCCGACCACGAAGGCCTTTCCCCAGACTTCTGCGGCCCCTCCGCAACACTGCACGAAACGCGCCCCGCGCAGCCTCGGACCGCGCCGGTATCGAGGTTGCGCGCGTAACGGGCTGACGTAGCGTCCGTTTTGCTGGCAGCGACTCCGGAGCGGGGCAGGGCGGGCTACGGAAAAACGCGCGGGTCAAGGCCAAAAAGCCGCGCGCAACGTTAAAAATTCCGTTGACGGTCACCGCCCAATTACGCCAGTTTGTGTGGGCGCTCTGAGCCACCACAAGATGTAGTGCCGGCGCGCAGGGACAGAAACGCTAGACAAAAGCATGGGCGCGTCCGCCGGGCGCGCGGCCGGGGGTCCGACGGATCCCCGGACAGAGCAGGGCGGCCAACAGGCGGCGGCCCGGCCGGATGGCGCCGCCGTCCGGAAATGGAACGACCGACACGGGGATTGCGGGCACATGAAGATCGACAGAAAATTCACGAAGGCAGGACAGGACGCGTATACCGGGCTCGACTTCGTCACCACGGCCTCCGAGATTCGCAACCCCGACGGCACCGTCGTGTTCCGGCTCGACGAGGTGGAGGTTCCGGCCTCCTGGAGCCAGGTCGCCTCGGACGTGATCGCGCAGAAATATTTTCGTAAGGCGGGCGTGCCCAACAAGCTGAAGAAGGTGCGCGAAAAGGACGTGCCGGAATTCCTGTGGCGTTCGGTGCCGGCGGACGACAATGACGGATTCGGCGGCGAGACGCGCGCGCGGCAGGTCTTCGACCGGCTGGCGGGCGCCTGGGCGTATTGGGGCTGGAAGGGCGGCTACTTCACGACCGAGGAAGACGCGCGCGCCTACTACGACGAGATGCGCCACATGCTGGCGACCCAGCGCGCCGCGCCCAACTCTCCGCAGTGGTTCAACACCGGCCTGCACTGGGCCTACGGCATCGACGGCCCCAGCCAGGGCCATCACTACGTGGATTACAGGACCGGCAAGCTCACCAAGGCGAAGTCGGCCTACGAGCGCCCGCAGCCGCATGCCTGCTTCATCCAGTCGGTGGCCGACGACCTCGTGAACGAGGGCGGCATCATGGATCTGTGGGTGCGCGAGGCGCGGCTCTTCAAGTACGGCTCGGGTACCGGCACGAATTTCAGCCAGCTGCGCGGCGAGGGCGAGAAGCTCTCGGGCGGCGGCAAGTCCTCGGGCCTCATGGGCTTTCTGAAGATCGGCGATCGCGCGGCGGGCGCGATCAAGTCGGGCGGCACCACGCGCCGCGCGGCGAAGATGGTGATCTGCGACGTCGACCACCCCGACATCGAGGCGTTCATCAACTGGAAGGTGATCGAGGAGCAGAAGGTCGCCTCCATCGTCGCCGGCTCGAAGATGCACGAGGCGCGGCTCAACGACATCTTCGCGGCGATCGGCGCCTGGGACGGCGCCGTCGAGGACGCGGTGGACCCGGCGAAGAACGCGTCGCTGAAAACCGCGATCCGCGCGGCCAAGAAGGGCCAGATCCCGGAAACCTACGTGAAGCGTGTGCTCGACTACGCGCGGCAGGGCTACACCTCGATCGAGTTTCCGACCTATGACACCGACTGGGACAGCGAGGCCTATGCCAGCGTCTCCGGCCAGAATTCCAACAACTCGGTGCGCGTGACCGACGCCTTCCTGCAGGCGGTGCGCGACGACGCCGACTGGGAACTCTACCGCCGCACCGACGGCGAGGTGGCGAAGACCGTCAAGGCGCGCGAGCTCTGGGAGCAGATAGGCCACGCCGCCTGGGCCTGCGCCGATCCCGGCATCCAGTTCCACGACACCGTGAACGCCTGGCACACCTGCCCCGAGGACGGGCCGATCCGCGGCTCGAACCCGTGCTCGGAATACATGTTCCTCGACGACACCGCCTGCAACCTGGCCTCGATGAACCTGCTGAGCTTCCTCGAGGACGGCGTGTTCCAGGCGGACGACTACATCCACGCCTCCCGGCTCTGGACCCTCACGCTCGAGATCAGCGTGCTGATGGCGCAGTTCCCGTCGAAGGAGATCGCGCAGCTCTCCTACGAGTTCCGGACGCTCGGGCTGGGCTACGCCAATATCGGCGGGCTGCTCATGCAGATGGGCTACGGCTACGATTCGGACGAGGGCCGCGCGCTCTGCGGCGCGCTCAGCGCGATCATGACGGGCGTGGCCTATGCCACCTCCGCCGAGATCGCGAGCGAGGTCGGCCCCTTCGCTGGCTACGAGCGCAACCGCGCGCACATGCTCCGCGTCATCCGAAACCACCGCAACGCGGCCCACGGAAACGGCCACGGCTACGAAGATCTCGCGGTGAAGCCGGTGCCGCTCGACCATGCGAACTGCCCCGACGCGCGGCTGGTGGAGCTCGCCATGGCGGCCTGGGACGAGGCGCTCGCGCTCGGCCAGAAGCACGGCTACCGCAACGCGCAGGCCACCGTCATCGCGCCCACCGGCACGATCGGGCTGGTGATGGATTGCGACACGACCGGGATCGAGCCCGACTTCGCGCTGGTGAAGTTCAAGAAGCTCGCGGGCGGCGGCTATTTCAAGATCATCAACCGCTCGGTGCCGGCCGCGCTCGAGAAGCTTGGCTATGGTTCGGCCCAGATCGAGGAGATCGTCGCCTACGCCGTCGGCCACGGCTCCATCGGTCAGGCGCCGGCGATCAACGTGTCGACGCTGCGCGCCAAGGGTTTCGACGACGCGGCGCTGGCGCGCGTGGAGGCGGCGCTCGGGCAGGCCTTCGACATCCGCTTCGTCTTCAACCAGTGGACGCTGGGCGAGGAGTTCTGCCGCGAGCGGCTGGGCATCGCGCCCGAGAAGCTCAACGATCCCTCCTTCGACCTGCTGCGTCACCTGGGCTTCACCAAGGCCGAGATCGATGCCGCGAACGACCACGTCTGCGGAACGATGACGCTGGAGGGCGCGCCCTACCTCAAGGACGAGCACCTTTCCATCTTCGACTGCGCGAACCCCTGCGGCAAGCGGGGCAAGCGGTTCCTGTCGGTCAAGAGCCACATTCACATGATGGCGGCCGCGCAGAGCTTCGTCTCGGGCGCGATCTCCAAGACGATCAACATGCCCAACGACGCCACCATCGAGGACTGCCAGAAAGCCTACGAGCTTTCCTGGAGCCTCGGCGTGAAGGCCAACGCGCTCTACCGTGACGGCTCCAAGCTGTCGCAGCCGCTCGCCGCCGCGCTCGTGGAGGACGACGACGAGGCCGCCGAGGTGCTGGAAAGCGGCACGCCGCAGGAAAAGGCGCAGGTGCTGGCCGAGAAGGTGGTCGAGAAGATCGTGGTCAAGGAGATCTCCCGCGCCGCGCGCAGCAAGCTGCCGGAACGTCGCAAGGGCTACACGCAGAAGGCCATAGTGGGCGGCCACAAGGTCTATCTGCGCACCGGCGAATACGCGGACGGCCAGCTTGGCGAGATCTTCATCGACATGCACAAGGAGGGCGCGGGCTTCCGCGCGATGATGAACAACTTCGCCATCGCGGTCTCGGTTGGCCTGCAATACGGCGTGCCGCTCGAGGAGTTCGTCGATGCCTTCACCTTCACCAAGTTCGAGCCCGCCGGGCTGGTGCAGGGCAACGACTCGATCAAGAACGCGACCTCGATCCTCGACTACATCTTCCGCGAGCTTGCCGTGAGCTATCTCGACCGGACGGATCTCGCCCACGTCAAGCCGGAGGGCGCGACCTTCGACGACCTCGGCCGCGGCGAGGAGGAAGGCGTGTCGAACGTCAGGGAACTGTCGGAAAGCACGGCGTCGAAGTCGCTGGAGGTGCTCAAGCAGATCAGCTCCACCGGCTATCTCCGCAAGCGCCTGCCGCAGGAACTGGTGGTGCTGCAGGGCGGCCAGCCCTCGGCCCGGGGCTTCGCCCGGCCCGACGACGCGGCGGCCCCGCTGCAGACCCTCGCGCCTGAGACGACCCGCACCAGCGCCACGGTGATGGCGGCGACGGCGATGATGGAAACCGCCGCTCCCCTCGACGCCGCCACCCGCGCGCGGATGCAGGGCTACGAGGGCGAGGCGTGCGGCGAATGCGGCAACTACACGCTGGTGCGCAACGGCACCTGCATGAAATGCAACACCTGCGGGGCGACCTCCGGGTGCAGCTGATACCCGCGACAGCGGGTTTCCGGGGCGCGGCGGTGCCCGTCCCGGCCGGCGTTCAGGCGACAGGCGAGAAATCCGAGCGGTGAATACAAGCCTGGACTGCGAAACTCACGGGGGGCCTTCGGGTCCCCCTTTTTCCTGCCGGCTCAGTCCCAAAGCTCCTGCAGCGGCCTGCGCAGCGCATGGCGCACCTGCGCGATCTCGCCTTCCGACACCCGACGCTCCAGCAGGTCGAAGACGGCCATGACCGCGCGCTCGGTGTCGTCGAGCGGCGTCTTGTCGAAATGCGCCTCGATCCGGGCCAGGAAATCGGACTTGTTGCGCGGCTTGAACGGCGTTCCCGACGGATCCCACCCGTCGTAGTAGACCCCGCGCACCAGCACGGGAAGCTGCGCGGCGAGCTGCGCCGCCTCGTCGATGGTCAGGAAATCGCGAAGCGCGTGAAGCGTGCTGCGCAAGAGCAGGTAGGCGCGGCCATTTTCGCGCCAGCCGAGATCGTGGCAAAGGGCGTTCAGCCACTCGGCGAAAACCTGCGGCGCGGTGTCGATCGTGGCAAGTCCGGTGGTGGTCATGGTGGGCTCCCTCAGGCTCGATCCGGAGCGGAGGCTAGCCCTGCCGCGCGCGCCCCGCATTGACAGCGGGCAACACGCGGGTGCGGGTCCCGGCCGTCCACGGCGGCGCGCTCAGTGGAGGATGTATTTCATCCCGGCGAGCGCGACGCCGATGCCGCCGAAACCGGCCGCGCGCAACATAAGGCTCGGGGGGTTCGCTGCAATAAGGGTCGGGCGGGCGTGACGCGAGGCCGACCGGAAGTTCGCCCTCGGGCTCTTTCCGCCGCGCCCGATCTCCTCCGAGACGACTCCCGCGAAGGCCTTGGCACAGGTGACCGCCAGAACCGGGCCGAACAGCCCCGCGGCCATCGCGAAGGGGCCTTTCCGCCCAGACCAGGGGCGACCGGGAACGCGCGGCGGGTCATCGTGCCATCAGATGGTCGGCGACGGCCTGGTAGGCAGGCAGCGATGTCGGATCGATGAACCCGTTCTGCGCCTGCGGAAAGGACGCGAAGCGGACGAGCACCATGTCGGCCGCGGGGTCGACATAGATCGTCTGCCCATGCACGCCGCGTGCGGCGAAGGCCCCGTTCTCGTTGTGAAAGACCCACCACTGGCTGGTGTAGCTGCCGTTCGGAATCGTCGGGAAACCCTGGAACTTGGCCGGGTCGCCGCCGGCGCGGATATTCTTCACCACCTCGGCCGGGAACAGGCGCTCGCCGAAGATCTCGCCCTCGTCAAGCATCAGGAGGCCGAGCCGCCCGAGGTCGCGCAGACCGGCGGTGAGTCCGCCGCCGGCGAAGGGCACGCCCTTGCCGTCCACCGTCTGATAGGCGTCCTGCTCGGCGCCCATCGGCCGCCAGAGTCGTTCCGATGCGAGCTCGGTCACGGACTTGCCCGAGACGCGGCTGATGATCCAGCCGAGCATGTCGGAGTTGATCGTCTTGTAATGGAAGGCGTCGCCGTGCGCGCCCTCGGGCTTCACTTGCTGGAGGTATTCCCAGTAGCCGTCAGGCCCTTCGTAGCCCTCGAGCTTCGGCAGGGGGCTCGCAGCGGCCGAATAGCGCCAGATGTCGGCGTTCGGATCGGAATAATCCTCCGAATATTGCACGCCCGTCGTCATGTCCATGACCTGGCGTACCGTCGCCGTCGCGAAGGCGCTTTCGCCGATCTCGGGGATGATGTCGCGCACGAGGGCCGTGTCGTCCAGCGCGCCCTCGACGACCATGATCTCGGCCAGCAACCCGGTGACCGATTTCGTCATGGACATGGCGGCGTGCTTGCCGTCCGCCTCGAGGCAGCCGAAGTAGCGTTCGTAGACGACGCGGCCCTCGTGGATGATGAGCATCCCGTCGGTATAGTTGGCGTAGAGCGAGTCTTCCCACGTCATCTCGTCGTCGCTGTCCATCGGCAGGAAGGTCAGCGCGTCGATCTCCGCGCGCATCGCGGCGAATGCGTGCGGCGGCGGGTAGTCGAGCGGCTTCGGTGCGCCGAGGCCCCGGCTGATCTGCTCGGTGGGCAGGAATTCGCGGAGGTGGCAGACCGACCAGCGCAGCTTCGGAAAGCTGAAATAGTTGGAATCTGGTTGCGTGATCAGCTTGTCGGGCGGGGGCGGGAAGCCCTGCATCCATCCCATGACCCGCGGATCGGATTGGCGCGCGTCGAGCGTCTCCTGGGCTGGGGCCGCCGTCGCGGCGAGGCCCGCCGCGACGACGAGAGCCCCCGCGGCGTACCGGGATATGTTGATCTGGTTCGGCATTCCTCGCTCCCCCGTGACTGGCTTGGCGACGACAGTTTGCTTCGATTTCAGAAGATCGTGAAGCCGCCGTCGGTTTTGTAGGTCGCCCCGGTGATGTTCGACGCCTCCGGCGAAAGCAGGAAGAGCATGATCGCCACCTGCTCGGCCGGGGTGGAGCCGGTGCCGTTCTGGTCGCTCGGTTGCAACAGGCTGTTGATCTTGGCCAGCGAGATGCCGGTATCCTTGTAGCCCGACGCCAGCCGCTGCCGGATGATCTCGAAGGCGCGTTCGAACATCTGGGTGATCGTGGTGCCCATCCCGACCGAGTTCACGCGGATGCCGAAGGGCGCGTAGTCGATGGCCGCGTTCTTGGTCAGGCCCTGCATGGCGTGCTTCGACGCGACGTAGGGCGGCGTGCCGCCGAAGCCCCGGATGCCGGCGACGGAGGCCACGTTGACGATCGAGCCGCCGGTGCCCTGCTCCATCATCTGCCGCAGTTGGTAGCGCAGGCAGTAGAAGGTGCCGGTGACGTTCACGTCCATCACGCGCCGCCAGTATTCGTTGCCGGCCTCGTGGATGCGCGCCATCAGCCGGTCGCGCTGGTTGACGTAGTCGATGGGCTCGTCGGGGTGCAGCGCATCCATGACGCCCGCGTTGTTGATGGCGGCGTCGAGGCTGCCGTAGCCGGACACGCAGACCCGCACCATCTCCTCGCAGACCGCCTCGTCGGTGATGTCGCCGCCGACGAAGGTCGCGGTCAGCCCCTCGTCGCGGATCGACTGGATGGTCTCGGCGCCGAACTCCTCGAGGATGTCGTTGCCGACGACGTTCGCGCCTTCGCGCGCGAGGCGGCGGGCGGCGTCGGCGCCCATGCCGCGCGCCGCGCCCGTGACGATGACGGTCTTGCCCGCGAAGCGGCCGGGCATGAAGTAATCCTCCGGCACGCGGGCGAGGTTCATGCGGCCGGGCACCTCCGGATCCTGCGGATCCCAGGGTTAGGCCCAGTCCTTCGTTCAGTTGCTGCGCCTCGGCCCGGCTCAGCGTGAGGCCGCCGGCGCCGCCCGCCGCGGCGAGGCCGAGGGATTTCAGCAGGTTTCTGCGTATCATGAGGAGGTTCCCTGGTTAGTAGGCGGTCCAGCCGCCGTCGGTGGCAAAAAAGCGCTGCCGGTCATGTTTCCGGCTTCGGGCGAGAGAAGCTAGCACATCATCGACACCTGCTCGGCCACGGTGGACGGGCGCCCGTTCTCGTCCGCGAAGGCCAGGATCGACGCTGTCTTCGTTCGGCCCCTGCCGGGGTTCGGTGCCGCCGCGTTCGACAGGGCGACGATCTCGTCGGCGCGCCGGATCATCGGCGTGTCGGTCGCGGCCATGTTTACCGAGTTCACCCGGATGCCGTAGGGCGCGTAATCGAGGGCCGCGTTCCGCGTGAGCCCCGTGACGGCATGCTTCGACGCGGAGTAGGCGGGGTTACCGGAAAGGCCGGTGAGGCCCGCGATGGAGCCCACATTGACAATCGAGCCGCCACTTCCCTGCGCGATCATCTGGCGGAGTTCGGCGCGCATCGACAGGAAGACGCCGCGGGCATTGCTCCGGAAGACGTTCTCCCAGTCGTCGAGCGTCGCCTCGTGGATCGGCGCGCAAAGGAGGTCGCGCTGGTTCTCGAAATCGACGGGATCGCCCGGGGAGGCGCCGTCCATGACGCCGGTATTGTTCAGCGCCGCATCCAGGCTCCCGAAGGTCGCGACCGCCAGTTCGACCATGTGGTCACAGGTTTCCTTGCTGCCGACATCCCCCGCGAGGAAACGGGCATTGCCGCCTTGCTCGGTGATGAGGTCGACGGTTTCCCGTCCGAGATCCTCGATCGAGTCCACGCCGATCAAGCTGGCGCCCTCGCGCGCCAAACGAAGGCAGGCGACCCGTCCAAGCCCACGGGCGCAGCCCGTCACGATCACGGTTTTTCCGGCGAACCGGTGCGGTGTGAAGTAATCGTCGGGCATCGGCTGGATATCGCGAAGCTGCGCAAGCTCGGGGGTCACGTCGCTGCGCTCGCGGGCATAGCCGCCGATCGGCGGCACTTCGGCCTCGCCTTCGCCCTGTGCGCTGGCCTTTTGCGTCGCCACGAAGCCGCCCGCGGCAGCCGCACCGCCGAATTTCAGCATGTCCCGTCTATGCATATCCGTATCCCTTTCAGATGAGGGGCCAGAAGGAGTGGCGGACGAACAGCATGACGCTCGGCCAGGATTTCGCCGTGCTGCCCAGCGCCCGCTTGGTGGCCTCGCCGGGCACGGTGTGGGCGATGTGCCGTGCACGTATGTGTTGCGGCTCACGAACCACTTGGCGGTCACGTTCGCTTCGAAGCCGTATTCCGTGCCGTCGAGGAAGCTGAGCGCGGGGTTGCCGCCGATATAGGTTTCGCTGTCGGCGTAGAAGGCCCAGAGCTGCGGTACGATCTCGACCTTCGGGCTGGGGCGAAAGTGCACCTGGATGCGGTGGGCGATCACGTTGCTGTCCTGGACGACCTTGAAGTGGTTGGCGCCCTGCACCCATTGTTCCCCCGTGCCGCCCGAGAGCATCGGGTCCCACCGCTCGTAGGTGGCGGTGTCGGGGTCGTCCCCGGAGAAGCGCGCGAACCGGTAGCTCACGCTGGGCGACCATGCCGCCTGCGGCCAGCTGTAGCCGATATCCGCCCAGCCCGCGCGCGCGTCCATGTCGAAGTTGCGGTTGCGCTGCACCGCGTATTCCGCGCCGAACAAGGGGCCCGCCTCGGTCGCGGCATTGGGCCGGAAGGTGAAGCGCGCGTCGTAGACCTGCAGCCCCTCGCGGGTGCCGACGGGCGCGCTGAGCGGCCCGAAGTAGCTGAAGTTCGACTCGGGCACCGTCAGGTAGCTGAGGCCGAGATCCAGCCCGTCTTGCGGGCGCAGCTCCAGGTTCGCGCCGAGGTAGCGCGTCTCGCTGTCGATCACGCGCAGCTCGTCGGGGTCGAGATAGAAGAACTCGCGCCTGGCCTCGTTGTAGTGGAACTGCGCGAGGGCGAGCATGTCCGCCGCCCCAGCGCGCTTTGGCCTGGAGCGCGGCGCGCTCCCCGCCGTTGGAGGCGGTGTTGGCGATCAGTAAGCCGTTCGCCAGCGTGAAGCGCTGCCGCCCGGCCGACAGGTTGTAGGAAAACCGGTTGCCCGCCGTGTCGGTGCGCCCACCGATGATGCCGACATAGGCCTCCTCGACCCACGCGTTCACGCCCGGGTTGCGGCTCGGGTTCGCGATGCGGATGCGCACGGCCTCGATCGTCTGGTTGACGTAGGAATCCGCCGTCGAGACGTCCTGCGCCAGGGCGGGGGTGGACAAGGCGGCGGGACCCAGCGCCGCGGCGGTCGCAGCGCAGAGGAAAAGCGCTGTCGCAAAAGACCGCATCCGAGTCTCCACCTTTGGCGCAGCCAGTGTGTAGTGGAGGTCGCTTACCCGGCGTCAGACAGTGCCCATTCTGAGCATGGCCGGGGACGTGCATGCTGCCAGCGAAGATCACGCGCGACTGGGTCGAGGAACGGCTCGACACGCTTCACCCCAAGCACGTCGCGGCCTTCGTGCGGCTGCTCACGGAGCTCCGCGCGCTCTTCGGTGGCGATCTCGACGCGATGCTGGTGCTCGCCGCCGTCGCCGCGGATTTGGAACGGGACGAATGGCGCAATACGCTGCTCGACACCGCCGAGGGGCGGGGCACCCACACCCCGGCGAACGCGCTGTTGATCGTGCTGTCCATGGGCATCCCCCACGAAACCGTGCGCCGGAAGCTCGCCAGGCTCAAGGAGATGAAGGTCGCGCAGAAGGACGCGCGGGGCCACTGGAG
This sequence comes from Rhodosalinus sp. K401, assembly GCF_041365735.1. Lineage (NCBI taxonomy): Bacteria > Pseudomonadati > Pseudomonadota > Alphaproteobacteria > Rhodobacterales > Paracoccaceae > Rhodosalinus > Rhodosalinus sp. K401. Next base: position 19,270 of record NZ_JBGFSI010000005.1, read on the forward strand.
CGCCACGCCGCACGCTTCGGAGATCCTGCGCCCCGGCACCTTGGCCAGCATGACCTATATCAAGAAGATCCTGAACGCGGCGCTCGAAGCCGAGCGCGCGCAGCGACAGGCGAAAGCCCGGAAGTCGGGCGCGGGCTGACCGGGCCCGTCACGGGCCCGGCCGCCGCCCTTACCCGGTCAGGCGCCGAGCGCCTTGTCGAGGTTCTGGTCCACCTTCTCGAGGAAGCCCATCGTGGTGAGCCAGCCCTGGTCGGGCCCGACGAGCAGGGCGAGGTCCTTGGTCATGTGGCCCGCCTCCACCGTCTCGATCACCACGCGTTCCAGCGTTTCGGCGAAGTGGCGCAGCTCCTCGTTGCCGTCGAGCTTGGCGCGGTGCTTGAGCCCGCCGGTCCAGGCGAAGATCGAGGCGATGGAGTTCGTGGAGGTCTCCTCGCCCTTCTGGTGCTGGCGGTAATGGCGGGTCACCGTGCCGTGGGCGGCCTCGGCCTCCACGATCTTGCCATCCGGCGTCATCAGCTGCGAGGTCATCAGCCCGAGCGAGCCGAAGCCCTGCGCCACCGTGTCGGACTGCACGTCGCCGTCGTAGTTCTTGCAGGCCCAGACGAAGCCGCCGTTCCACTTCATGGCGCAGGCGACCATGTCGTCGATCAGGCGATGCTCGTAGGTGATGCCCTTTTCCTTGAACTTCGCCTCGAACTCCTGCTCGAAGACCTCCTGGAAGAGGTCCTTGAAGCGGCCGTCATAGGCCTTGAGGATGGTGTTCTTGGTGGACATGTAGAGCGGCCAGCCCATGTCGAGCGCGTAGTTCATCGAGGCGCGCGCGAAGTCGCGGATCGAGTCGTCGAGGTTGTACATCGCCATCGCCACGCCGGCGCCGGGCGACTGGTAGACCTCGCGCTCGATCACCTCGCCGTCCTCGCCCTCGAAGCGGATCGTGAGCTTGCCGGGACCGGGCATCCGGAAATCGGTGGCGCGGTACTGGTCGCCGAAGGCGTGGCGGCCGATCACGATGGGCTGGGTCCAGCCCGGCACGAGGCGGGGGACGTTGCGGCAGATGATGGGCGCGCGGAAGACCACGCCGCCCAGGATGTTGCGGATCGTGCCGTTGGGGCTGCGCCACATCTTCTTGAGGCCGAACTCCTCCACCCGGGCCTCGTCGGGGGTGATGGTGGCGCATTTCACGCCGACGCCGATCTCCTTGATCTTCTCGGCGGCGTCGACGGTGATCTGGTCCTCGGTGCGGTCGCGCTCCTCGATGCCGAGATCGTAGTAGAGCAGATCGATATCGAGGTAGGGCAGGATCAGCTTCTTCTTGATGAAATCCCAGATGATGCGGGTCATCTCGTCGCCGTCGAGCTCCACGACGGGGTTGTCCACCTTGATCTTGGCCATGCGTCCCTCCTTCCGGGTGCCGAGTCGTTTGCCCGCCTCTTAGCGCATCGGCCGTGCGCTGGCCAGACAGTATGCCAGTGTATACATGCGTGGCGTCCGCCGTCAGGCGCACATGCGCGCCTCGAGCGTNGATCGATATCGAGGTAGGGCAGGATCAGCTTCTTCTTGATGAAATCCCAGATGATGCGGGTCATCTCGTCGCCGTCGAGCTCCACGACGGGGTTGTCCACCTTGATCTTGGCCATGCGTCCCTCCTTCCGGGTGCCGAGTCGTTTGCCCGCCTCTTAGCGCATCGGCCGTGCGCTGGCCAGACAGTATGCCAGTGTATACATGCGTGGCGTCCGCCGTCAGGCGCACATGCGCGCCTCGAGCGTCCGGATCCGGACCATGAGCCCCAGCGCGACCGACGCCATGACGAAAATCCCCGCCGCGATCGGCAACGGCGTGCCGTCGAAAAGTAGCCCCGTGGGCACCGCCAGCGTCACCGCGACCACGGTCGCCACGGCGCCGATCACGCTCGACGCGACGCCCGCGATATGGCCGAGCGGCTCCATGGCGAGCGCGTTGACGTTGCCGAGGGTCAGCGCGGTCTGCACCAGGATCGACGCCTGCCAGATCACGAACGCGCCGAAGAACACGGGCTCCGCCGGCGGAAAGAGACCGAGCAGGATCATCGCGCCCGACAGCACCACCTGCGCGGCAAGCGCCCCGGTGATGAGCCTGCGCATCCCCAGCCGCATCACCGCCGCCGCGTTGGCGAGGTTCGCGCCGGCGGCCACGACGGCGATCGCGGCGAACCAGTAGGGAAAGCTGTCGGCCCGGCCGAAGGTCAGGTCGTAGACTTGCTGCACCGTCGAGAGCATCGTGAAGAGCATCCCGAAGCAGAGCCCCTGCACGAGGATCGCGAGACGGACACGGGGGTTGCCCGCGATCTCCGAGAGCGCCCGCGCGAAGCTTTCGCGCCGGAAGGGCAGGCGCCGGTCGCGCGGCAGCGTCTCGCGCAGCCGCAGAAGCATCCACAGCGACGAAACGGCGGCGAACGCGATGAAGGCCGCGAAGATCTCGCGCCAGCCCGCGACCGCGATGATCCCGGCCCCGAGAAGCGGCGCGAGCGCGGGCACGACGGCGAAGACCATCAGCACGAAGCTCATAGTTCGCGCCATGCGTTCGCCGGAGTAGAGGTCTCGGATGATGGCGAGCGTGACCACGCGCGGCCCGGCCGCGCCGAGCCCCTGCACGAGCCGTGCGGCCAGAAGCAGCTCGATCGTGGGCGCGGCCCAGGCCAGCGCGGCGCCCACGATGTAGAGCCCGGCGCCGGCCAGGATCACCGGCTTGCGCCCGTAGCTGTCGGAAAGCGGGCCGGTCACGAATGTGCCGAGCCCCATGCCCAGAACGAAGGCGGTGACGACGAGCTGTGCGAGGTTCGGCGCCTCGGGACTGAGCGTGGCAGCGATCTCGGGCATGGCCGGCAGCATCGCGTCGACGGAAAAGGCGACGGTGGCGAAAATCATCGCCATCAGCGCGATGAACTCGACGGGGTGCAGGCGGCTCGGCGGCATGGCGATGGCCGCTAGCATGGCGTGCGAGAGGCCGCCAGCCGCCATGGCGCGGCTCAACGCCGCAATGCGCCTCAGTCCTCCTTGTCGGGGGCGCGGGGCGGCGGGGCATCGGGGCCACGGGCGGGGCTGTCGGCCGGCGGGGCGCTCGACAGGTTCGCGGTGTCGTGCTCGTCCTCCGCCGGGTGCTGCTTGCCGTCCCGGCGCGCATGGTGGTCGTGATGGTCGAGCCGCGCGACCAGCCATTCGGCGTTGCGGTGGCGCATGTCCAGCGCGTAGCTGCCGATGCGCTGGATCGCGACGGCGAAGATGCCCAGCCCCACGAAGATGAAGACCGTGGTGGCGATCTTGCCCAGGACGGTCTGCGGCACCAGCGACCCGTAGCCCACGGTCGACAGCGTCACCACGGTGAAGAAGTAGCTGTCGACCCAGCTCCACCCCTCGACGTAGCGAAAGACGACCGTGCCCGCGGCGATCACCGCGGCCAGCGTCAGAAGCAGCGTGAAGAGACTTCCGGCCCTCAACCTTCCCGCGCTCCTTCGGCTCCCAGCTCCGCGATCACCCGCGCCCAGAGCTCGGGCGGCTGCGCGCCCGGGACGGCGTGCTGACCGCCGACGATGAAGGTCGGAACGCCGGTCACGCCCATCTCGCGCGCGGCGCGCTCGCGGGCGCGCGTTTCCTCGACATCGGCGTCGGACTCCAGCAGCCGGTGCACCACGGAGGCGTCCATCTCGATCCGGTCGGCGATATCGGCCAGGGTCTCCCGGTCGCCGATGTCCCGGCCTTCCTTGAAATAGGCGGCGAAGAGGGCCGAGACGGCCGCCGTCTGCCGGCCCTCGATCCCCGCCCAATGGATCAGCCGGTGCGCGTCGAGCGTGTTGGGCTGGCGCCGGATCGCGCCGAGATCGAGCGCGAGGCCAGCGGCTTCCGCCGCATCGGCGACCTCGGCGTAAACCTTGGCGGCGCCCTCCTCGCCACCGAACTTGGCCCGCAGGTAGTCGCGCCGGTCCATCCCCTCGGCCGGCATGTCGGGATTGAGCTGGAAGGGGTGCCATTCCACCGTGAAGGGGTGGTCGGGCGCGGCCTCGAGCGCACGGTCGAGCTGCACCTTGCCGATATAGCACCAGGGGCAGACGGGATCTGAAATGATGTCAAGCTTGACCATCGGATGTCCTCCATTCGGCGCGTAGCGCCTTGCGGCTCAGCTTGCCGTTCGGTCCGGTCGGAAGATCGGTCCGGCGGACATAGAGCCGGGGTTGTTTCCAGCGCGCAAGGCGCTCGGCGGCGAAGGCCGAAAAGGCTTTTTCGTCAATCGGATCGCGCGCAGTGTAAAAGCAGGCGATGACCCGCACCTGGTCCTTGAGCGCGACATCCGTGACGGCGAGCGCATCGACGCCGGGGAAGGCGGCGAGCGCGGCCTCGACCTCCTGCGGGGCCACGCGCACCCCGCCCGCGTTCATCAGGTCGTCGGCCCGGCCGTGACAGGTGATGGAGCCGTCCGCGCCCATGACGCCCAGATCGCCGGTCAGGAACCACTCGCCGGAAAACCGCGCCTCTGTCTCGGCCTTGGCGCCCAGGTAGCCGAGCATGAGCCCCGGATCGCGGCGCGAGACGGCGATGGTGCCCGTCTCGCCCATCGCCACGGGCGCCGCGTCGGGCCCGAGGATGGCGACCCGGCGCCCCGGCTGAGGCCGTCCCAGCGTGCCGGGAGGCGCAGGCACGCCCGGCGCCCCCGAGATGAAGGTGGAGCATTCCGACATCCCGAACGCCTCGTGCACGGCGGTGCCGGTGGCGGCCTCCCATGCGGTGCGGGTCGCCTCGGTCAGTTTCTCGCCGGCCGACAGTCCGTGACGCAATCGCGGCGCGGGTGCGTCCTCCGGCCAGTGCTTCAGAAGTTTCCTGTAAACCCCCGGAGATGCAGCGAAGATCGTCGCGTCATGGCGGCGGATCAGGAGCGGCAGCGCCTCGGGCGCCGTGCCCGCCTCGGGAATGAGGGCGGTGGCGCCCGCGGTCCAGGGATCGAGGAGCCCGGTGCCCAGCGTGTAGGTCCAGTTGAAGGCACCCGCGTGCAGCAACCGGTCGCGGGGTGTGAGCCCGTACCAGCCCTCGCGCATCATGCCGCGTGCCCAGACGGCGCGATGGGCGTGCATCACCGCCCGCGGCGCGCCCGAGGTGCCCGAGGTGAAAACGATGTAGGCAAGCCGCTCCGGGTCTCCCTTGACCGGCGCGGCCTCGGGCCGCGCGCGCATGGCGCGGAGCGCCTCGAGACCGATCCGGCGCGGTCCGTCCTCGGGGCAGGGCAGGGCGGGGTCGGCGAGGATCGCGGCGGGCCCGACCGTCCGGGCGATGCGCGCCACCTCGCCCGCCGTCAGCGCGGCCGAGACGGGCACCGGGACGATCCCCACCGCCACCGCGCCCAGGAAGGCGAGCGGGAAATCCACGGTGTTGGAGAGCCGGAGGAGAACCCTGTCGCCGTGGGCGAGTCCCGCCTCCAGCAGCCCCGTCCCGGTGCCGAGCGCCGCCGCGCGGAGCCGCGCGAAGCTCCAGCGTTCGGCGCGCGATGCCCCCAGCACCGCGAGCGCGATCTTGTCGGGCGCCGCCAGCCCGCCCGCGAGCACATGGTCCGCCAGGTTGAAGGGCGCGGGACACGCGGGCCAGGGCCCCTGATCGCAAAGCGAAAGCATCCCTCATTGGGTAAGCGCGGCCCGGTCCGGTTGCAAGCATCCGGGCGCGGCCCTATAGAGCGTCCATGCCGCCGTCCGACCCCCGCGCGCTGATCCGGATCGCCCGCGAGCGCGGGGCCGAGGACGTGCCCGAACCGCTCGACCTCGGCCGGCGCGTGCGGGAGCTCAGGACCGCGCAGGGATGGACGCTCGAGCAGGCGGCGCGGCAGGCGGGGCTCGCCCGCTCCACCCTCTCGAAGATCGAGAACGGGCAGATGTCGCCCACCTACGACGCGCTCAAGAAGCTGGCCACCGGGCTCCGGATTTCCGTGCCGCAGCTCTTCACGCCGCCGCGGCACGACCAGGTGACGGGACGCATGGCGCTCACGCGGGCGGGCGAGGGGCAGGCGCAGGCCACCACGACCTACGAGCACGAGCTTCTCGCCGAGCCGCTGCGGAACAAGGCGATGCTGCCCTACCGCGCGCGCATCCGGGCGCGCGCGATGGAAGAGTTCGATGGCTGGGTGCGCCACGACGGGGAAGAGTTCCTCTACGTGCTGACCGGCGTCATCCGGCTTTACACCGAGTTTTACGAACCGGTGGAGATGCGCCGCGGCGACAGCGCCTATTACGACGCGGCCATGGGGCACAACGTGGTGTCGACAAGCCCCGAGGACGCGACCATCCTGTGGGTCACGTCGCTTGGTTGAGTGTCGCGTCAGCGGGTCACCGCATCCAGCCCTCGACGGTGCGCGCCGCGCCCGAGATGTCCTGCCCGACTCCGTCGATCGTGCCGCATCCCGCAAGCGCCGCGCAAAGGGCGGCCAGGGCGATCAGTCGTGTCATCACTCCACCTCTTCGTACCACCAGACATCGGGCAGGAAGCCCGCCCAGTCCCCGTAGATCGGCAGCGTTTCGGGGTAATGCAGGTCGCTTGCATGGGCGATCCGGCTCACGTTCCACTGGTAGAGCGGGATCACGTAACGCCCGGCCGTCAGGATCCGGTCGAGCGCGCGGGTCGCCGCGAGGAATTCCTCGCGGCTCCCGGCGTTCAGAAGCCGTTCGATCGTGGCCTCCGCGGCCGGCGAGCGCATTCCCATCCAGTTCCGGGACCCGGGCGTGTCGGCGGCCTCGGACGACCAGTAGAGCCGCTGTTCGGTCCCGGGCGAGAGCGACAGGCCCACGCGGTAGGGCGTCATGTCGAAGTCGAAGCCGGTCGTGCGCTGGGTATACTGCGCGTCGTCCACGGCGACGATGTCCACCGCGATGCCCAGACGCTCGAGCGCGCGGGCGTAGATGTCCATGATCGACTGATGCTCCTGGCCGCCCTGGCGCAGCAGCGCCTCGAAGCGAAAGGGATCTCCGTCCGCGTTGCGGCGGACCCCGTCGTCGCCCACCGTCCATCCCGCCTCGTCGAGCAGCGCCCCGGCGCGGCGCAGCCCCGACCGGTTGCGCGCCGTGCCGTCCGAGACGGGCAGGGCGTATCCCTCGATCGTGCCGGGCGGAAGCGCGTCGGCGAAGGGCGCGAGATAGTCGCGCACGAGCCCCTCGGCCGGGCCCGGGCGCATGGCAAGCTCGGAGTTCGAGAAATAGGAGGTGATCCGGGGCTGGCGCCCGCCGGTCATCGTGTCGTTGATCGCCTCGAAGTTGAAGGCGGTGATCAGCGCCTCGCGCACGCGCCAGTCCGCGAAGATCTCGCGCCGGGTGTTCATAACGAAACCGGTCATGCCCGAGGGGCGTTCGTGCGGGATGACGGATTTCACCACATCGCCGCGCCGGACGGCGGGAAAGTCGTATTGCGCCTCCCACGTCTCGGCGTTGAACTCCCGGTGGACGTTCAGAAGCCCCGACTTGAACGCCTCGAAAAGGGCGGTGTCGTCGCCGAAATACTCCAGCCGGATGGTGTCCAGATTGTCGGTGCCGCGGCGGAAGGGCAGGTCGCGGCCCCAGTAGTCGGGATCGCGCGACAGCACGACGTAGCGGCCCGGCTCGAAATCGGTGACCCGATAGGGCGCGGTGCCGAGGGGGATCTCGTCCAGTCGCGCCGCGGCGAAATCGCTGCCGTCCCATTGCGCCTTCTTCAGGATCGGGCGCAACCCGGCGAGCAGGGCGAGTTCCGGGTTGTCGGCGGTGAAGGTGAAGCGCACGGTGCGCGGCCCCGTCGCCTCGGCCCGGGCCACCTGGCTCCAGAATCCGTGGTAGCGCGGGTGCCCCTCCGTCCCGAGCGTTTCGTAGGACCAGAGCACATCCTCCACCGTGACGGGGCTTCCATCGGAGAATCGCGCCTCGGGCCGAAGCGTGAATTCCACCCAGCCCCGGTCCGGTCCGACCTCGACCGATTCGGCGAGCAACCCGTAAAGGGAGAACGGCTCGTCCCAGTTTCGCCCCATGAGGGACTCGTAGGCCAGGAAGCGCAGCTGCCAGGGCGCGGTCCCCTTCAGCGTGAACGGATTGAGCGTGTCGAACCCCCCGGTCTCTCCGAACGCGATGCGCCCCCCCTTGGGCGCGTCGGGGTTGGCGTAGGGCAGCGACACAAAATCGGGTGGGAGCGCGGGCTCGCCATACATAGCTATGCCATGGGTCGGCTCGGCCGCGGCCCCACCGATCCCGGCTGCGACCGCGACGACGGCCGCGCAGCACCTCAGCGCCCGGAAAGAATTCGGGTCCATTTCGTGGACAATCCTGCTCTGCCCTTGTTTTCTTGGCGCCGAGGGTAGCCGGGCTTCGATGGGTTTTCAAACTTTTAGCTTGGACGCCGGCGCGAAATTGAATATACAGAGGGCACTGCTCGATAGGTTTCTTGCCTGTATGAAACCTGCCTCAATAACTGAACGCCGGCCTCGTGCCGGCGTTTTTTTTGTGCGTATGTCATGTCCCGCCCTGCGCCGCCGGCCCTTGTATCCGGGGCGCCGCGTGGCATGCTGCGCGCGCAAAACCACACGGAGGGCATTGGGATGTCGCTGAACGGAAAGACGGCGATCGTGACGGGCTCGACCTCGGGAATCGGCCTCGGCGTCGCGCGGGAACTCGCCCGCGCCGGCGCCTCGGTGATTCTCAACTCCTTCACCGACCGGGAAGAGGATCACGACCTCGCGCGCGAGATCGGCGAGGAGTTCGGCGTGACGGCGCGCTACGTCAGCGCCGACATGGCCAAGCCCGACCAGTGCCGGGCGCTGGTCGAGACGGCAGGCGCCTGCGACATCCTGGTGAACAACGCCGGCATCCAGCACGTCGCCGCCATCGAGGAGTTCCCGGTGGAGAAGTGGGACGCGATCATCGCGATCAATCTCAGCTCGACGTTCCACACGACCGCCGCGGCGCTGCCCCTGATGCGCAAGGCCGGCTGGGGGCGCATCATCAATATCGCCAGCGCCCACGGGCTGACGGCCTCGCCCTACAAGGGCGCCTATGTCGCGGCCAAGCACGGGATGGTGGGCTTTACCAAGGTCACCGCACTCGAGACCGCGCGCGAGCCGATCACGGCCAACGCGATCTGCCCCGGCTACGTGCTCACCCCCCTGGTCGAGGACCAGATCCCCGACACCATGAAGGAATACGACATGAGCCGGGAGGAGGTGATCGAGCAGGTGATGCTCGAGCGGCAGCCCTCGAAGGAATTCGCCACCGTGGAAGAGCTGGGCGGCACGGCCGTCTTCCTGTGTTCGGACGCCGCGGCGCAGATCACGGGCACCACGATCAGCGTGGACGGGGGCTGGACGGCGCTCTGAAACGGTCCATCTGGCCGGAGACCGAGGACGACGAGGACAGAGGCGGGACGGGCAATGCGCCACGCCCGCCGGCGGGGCATGGCAGGCGATATCAAACGGATCAACCTCGCGCTTCAGGGCGGCGGCGCGCATGGCGCCTTCACCTGGGGTGTGCTCGATCGGCTTCTGGAGGAACCGGATATCGAGATCGCCGGTATCTCGGGCACCTCGGCGGGCGCGCTCAACGGGGCCGCGCTCAAATCCGGGCTGCTGGAGGGCGGGCGCGAGGGCGCAAAGGACATGCTTGCCTGGCTCTGGGGCCGGCTCGGCGCGGTCAGCGACTTCCGCATGCCGTCCTGGATGCAGGGCTTCCTGCCGGATGCCGGGGTCTCCGCCCGGCTCATGGCGAACTCGCTGCCCTTCTCGGCGCTCGAAAGCTGGTCGCGCGTGATCTCTCCCTACGCGTTGGGGCCCTTCTACGCCAACCCGTTGCGGTCGATCGTGGAGAAATTCGACTACGAGGAGGTCTGCGCCCAAAGCGGCCCGCAGCTGTGCGTCTGCGCGACGAATGTGCGGACGGGCAAGGTGCGGGTCTTCACCGGCGACGGGATCTCGACCGAGTCGATCCTCGCCTCGGCCTGCCTGCCGACGCTCTTTGAGGCGGTCGAGGTCGTCGACCCGGAAACGGGAGAGCCAGAACATTTCTGGGATGGCGGCTATACCGGCAACCCGGCGCTTTTCCCGCTCTTCGACCCGGCCCTGCCGGACGACGTCGTGGTCATCAACATCAACCCGCTCAACCGCGACACGATCCCGCGCTCGGCGCAGGAGATCCAGAACCGGATCAACGAGATCAGCTTCAACTCCTCGCTTCTGAGGGAACTGCGCGCCATCGCCTTCGTACAGCGCCTCATCGAGGAGGGGCGGATGCCCGAGGGCCGCATGAAGCGGGTGCTCGTGCACATGATCGCCGACGACGCGCTGATGAACCGGCTCTCGGTGGCGACGAAGATGGTGCCGCTGCCCTCGGTCATCGCAGAGCTGAAGGCGGCGGGCCGGATCGCGGCCGACGATTTCCTGGCCCGTCACAAGGACGACCTGAACCGCCGCCAGACGGTCGAGCTCGAGAAGATGTACGGCAGCTGAGGCGCGCGCAGGCGCGCGGGACGGCCCCCGAACGGGGGGGTTACTCCGCGGCGCGGGGCGCGGGCTCCGGCGCGGTACGCGCCGGGCGCGTGGGATCCTTGGCGTTGGGGTAGACGAGGCCGGCCGAGATCACGAGCTTCGCGGCATCCTCGATCGACATGTCGAGCTCGATGACGTCTTCCTTCGGGAAGAACAGGAGGAACCCGGAGGTGGGGTTCGGCGTCGTCGGGACGAACACCGACAGAAGGTCGCCGCCCGTCTCGGCCTTCTGCGCCACCTCGCCCTTGGTGGAGGTCGAAATGAAGCCGATCGCCCAGATCCCCCGGCGCGGATACTGCACCAGGCAGGCGGTCTCGAAGCTGCGTTCGGACTGGGCGAAGATCGTCTCTGCGATCTGCTTGACGCCGGAATAGATCGAGCGGACCACGGGCATCCGGTGCACGAGATGTTCGGCCCAGCGGATCAGCGCGCGCCCGATCACACCCTTGGCGATCCAGCCCACGAAGACCGTGAAAAGCAGGAACACGACCACGCCGATGCCGCGGACGTTTATGTTGGTCTCCGGGCCGAAGATACGCTTGAAGAACTCTTCGGGCTGGTAGGCGTCGGGCACGAAGGGCAGCACGAAGCTGTCGACCCAGCCGATCGCGGTCCAGATCAGCCAGACAGTCAGCCCGATCGGCGCGATCACCACAATGCCCGTGAGGAAACTGGCCCGCAAGCTGGCGAAGAAGCCCGGCTTGCGCGGCTTTGGCTGAAGCTCTTCTTCGAACGGCGTCTTCATCGCTGTGACCCGGCTGCGCGCTTGCCACGCGAAGCTAGGCACTTTCGCCGTTGCGGACAATGCCGGGCGGAGCAGTGGGGAACCATTTCAGGCCATCCCGGTCAATTCCCGGGCGATCCGGGCGCCCAGGCGTGCGTTGTTCAGCACGAGCGCGGCGTTGGCTTCGAGCGTGCGCCCGTCGGTCAGCTCGAGCAGGCGGGCGAGCAGGGCAGGGGTCACCGCCTTGCCGGTCACCCCGCGCGCCGCGATCTCGGCGGCCGCCCGAGCGATGAGGGGCGCGATCTCCTCGGCGGGGATTTCCGCCTCATCCGGCACCGGGTTGGCCACGAGCTGCCCGCCGGCGAGGCCGAGCGCGGCGCGCGTCCGGTGCGCGCGGGCGATCGCGGCGGGATCGTCCATGCGCAGCGGCGCGGAGAGGCCCGACCGGCGCGACCAGAAGGCCGGAAACTCGTCCTGGCCCACGGCGATCACCGGCACGCCCAGGGTTTCGAGCACCTCCAGCGTGGTCGGCAGATCGAGGATCGCCTTCGCGCCGGCGGCCACGACGGTCACCGGGGTTTGCGCCAGTTCCTGCAGGTCGGCGGAAATGTCGAGGCTGCTCTCCCACCCCCGGTGGACGCCGCCGATGCCCCCCGTGGCGAAGACGGCGATGCCCGCCCGGGCCGCGGCGATCATGGTGGCCGCGACCGTCGTCGCGCCGGTGCCGCCGGTGGCCATGCAGGCCGCAAGATCGGCGCGCGAGAGCTTGGCCACCCCCTCCGACCGGGCGAGCCGGGCAAGCTCTGCGTCCGACAGCCCGACCCTGAGCCGGCCGTCCAGCACGGCGACGGTTGCGGGCACCGCGCCTTCCGCGCGCACCGTCGCCTCGACCTCGCGCGCGAGGGAGAGGTTGCGGGGACGCGGCAGCCCATGGGTCACGATCGTGCTTTCGAGCGCGACGACCGGGCGGCGGGCGTCCAGCGCCGCGGCCACCTCGGGGGCGATGTCGGGATGTCTCACAGCGGTGTCTCCCCGGCAACGTGAAGGGCGGCCGCCCCGAGCGCGCGGTCCAGCGCCGCCGCGTCGTCCGCGCCCGCGCGCTCGGCCGCGATATGCGCGGCCATGAAGGCGTCCCCCGCCCCGGTGACGCGGGTGACCATCACCGCGGGCGGGGATGCGACGACGACCGCCTCCGCCGACGCGGCGCAGGCGGGCCGCGCCCCGTCGGTCACGACGACGCGCCGCGCGCCGCGCGCGACCAGCCGCAGCGCGGCCTCTTCGGCCGATGCGAAGGCGCGTCCGTCCAGGATCTCCGCCTCGCTGCGGTTGAGGTAAAGCGCCGCGCCGCCATGGGACAGGAAGGGCAGGAGGCGCTCGGCCTTGCCGGGCGAGGCGGGCGCCACGCGAAGATCGGCCGCGGCGAAGGCGGGGTCGGTGGCGATGCGTTCCAGAAGCGCCTGCGTCAGGTTGCCGTCGAGCGCCACCATGCCGGACCAGGGCGCCTCTGCGCGCCCGAGCGGCCCGGCGAGAAGCGGGCGCAGGATCTTGTCGCCCGCGGCCTCGAGCGAGTGCGCATCCGCGATGGCCGCAACGAGGCCGTTCGCGCCCTCGATCGCCATGTAGCGATCGGTGGGCAGATCGTCGGAGCGGTAGACATGCTGCGTCTCGAGGCCGAGCGCCGCGCATTCGGCGATCAGCGCATCGCCTTCCGGATCCCGGCCCACCGCGCTCAGCAGCGCCGGGCGCAGCCCCAGCCGGGCCAGCGTCGCCGCGATGTTGAGCGCCACGCCGCCCGGCACCCGGGCGATCCGTCCGGGAAGGTCGGACCCCGGCGCCATGTGGCTTGCCGTGCGGCCGATCACGTCCCAGAGGACGGAGCCGATGCAAAGGATGTCGGGACGCGCGGCGCTCATGGCCGGTCTATTGGCCCATGGCGCATTCCCGCGCAAGCACGCGGTGGCCCCTTGCGCGACGCGCCGCGAGGGGGTATGTGCGCGGCGTCAAATCCCGCAGGCAGGGGCCGGGCGGGCAGGGGAGACATCCCTGCGCGTCCACCGGTTGGGGCAGATGCCCTGAATTGCCGCTGCCCAGGACAAACCGGAAAGGAATGAAGACATGGCTCTTCCCGAGTTCTCCATGCGTCAGCTGCTCGAGTCTGGCGTGCATTTCGGCCACCAGACCCAGCGCTGGAACCCGCGCATGGCGCCGTTCATCTACGGGGCCCGCAACGGCATCCACATCGTCGACCTGACGCAGACGGTCCCGATGCTCGACGCGGCGCTCAACGCGATCCGCGAGACGGTGGCCAAGAACGGCCGCGTGCTTTTCGTGGGCACCAAGCGCCAGGCGCAGCGCCCGATCGCCGAAGCGGCCGAGAAATGCGCCCAGTATTACATGAACCACCGCTGGCTCGGCGGCACGCTGACCAACTGGCAGACCGTCAGCCGGTCGATCCAGCGCCTGAAATCCATCGACGAGCAGGCCGAGGGTGGCTTCGAGGGCCTGACCAAGAAAGAGCGCCTCGGCATGGAGCGCGAGCAGCAGAAGCTCAACGACTCGCTCGGCGGCATCCGCGAGATGGGCGGCGTGCCCGACATGCTTTTCGTCATCGACGTGAAGAAGGAAGCGCTCGCCGTGGCCGAGGCCAACAAGCTCGGCATCCCGGTCGTCGCGGTCGTGGACACCAACTGCTCGCCCGACGGCGTGGATTACATCATCCCGGGCAACGACGACGCCGCCCGCGCCATCTCGCTCTACTGCGACCTGGTGAGCCGCGCGGCGCTCGACGGGATGTCGGCCCAGCTTGGCGCCGCGGGCGTCGATGTGGGCGCGCTCGCCGAGGCGCCGGCGGAAGAGGCGCTGGCCGAGGCCGGCGAGGACAGCGCGCCGGCAGGCCAGCAGCCCGCGGAAAGCTGAGGCGCGCGCCGCCCGCCCGCAGGGCACAGTGTCGCAAGACTGATACAGGGCGCGGGTATCGCGCCCTGAACCGGATATGAGCAAGGAGAAGCCGACATGGCAATCACCGCTTCCCAGGTGAAAGAACTGCGCGAGATGACCGGCGCAGGCATGATGGACGCCAAGAAGGCGCTGACCGAGACGGGCGGCGACATGGAGCAGGCGATCGACTGGCTGCGCACCAAGGGTCTTGCCAAGGCCGCGAAGAAGTCCGGCCGCACCGCCGCCGAAGGGCTCGTGGCCGTCAAGGTCGCCGATGGCAAGGGCGTCGCGGTGGAGGTGAACTCCGAAACCGACTTCGTCGCGAAGAACGCCGAATTCCAGGACTTCGTCGGCAAGGTGGCCGAGGCCGCGCTCGACGCGCCGGATATCGACGCGCTGGCGTCGGCCGACCTTGGCGGCAAGACCGTGGCCGAGACGCTCACGGACAAGATCGCCACCATCGGCGAGAACATGACTCTGCGCCGGATGGCCAAGGTCGAGGGCCCGGTGGTCGTGTCCTATGTCCACAACGCCGCCGCGGACGGCATGGGCAAGATCGGCGTGCTCGTGGCCCTTTCCGGCGGTGACGAGGCTTTCGGCCGCCAGGTCGCGATGCACATCGCCGCCGCGTCGCCCCAGGCGCTGAATGCCGACGAGCTCGACCCGGCGCTGGTGGAGCGCGAGCGCACCGTGCTGAGCGAGCAGGCCCGCGAATCCGGCAAGCCCGAGCAGGTGATCGAGAAGATGATCGAGGGGCGCATGAAGAAGTTCCTCGGCGAGGTGACGCTTCTCGGCCAGGCCTTCGTCATCGATCCCGACAAGACCGTCGAAGAGGCCGCGACGGATGCCGGCGCGGAGATCCTCGGCTACCTCCGCCTCGAAGTGGGCGAGGGGATCGAGAAGAAGGAAGAGGATTTCGCCGCCGAGGTCGCGAAGGCCGCGCAGGGCTGAACGCAACCGTCCATCGGATCGAGCGTCTTCAGGGTGGGTGCGGGCAGCCGCGCCCACCTTTTTTCATGCCGCGAAAAGAGCCTGCCATTCCAGCGATGTCGACAGGTGGAAGCGGCGCCGCCATCCGGCACCGCTTCCGGGTGCTGCCCCCTGAAACGGGGATGAAGCGAGGACAGCTCCCACAGGCCGTGTCCGGGCCTTTCGTGCGCCCGGTGTATCGGTAACTGATGCCCCGGCCTTCGGAGGGCGCGCCATCCCCGGTGAACGGGTGGTGGCGCGCCTCCGTCGGTGTGATCCTACCGGATCCAACTCGTCCCGAACGCCCTCACAGTGCGCCATCGGGGCGCCGCAGCATAGTCGGGAAAACCTGACCTTGCGTCGGCCGCACCGGAAAATCGCTCGGAATCAGAATCTTGCCGCTCAGGCTTCCAGCACGAACATCTGGTTCTGGAACGCGGCCTTGAGGACGGCCTGCGCGGTCGTCTCGACGTCGAGCGCCTCGCGGGCCAGACGCAGGTGCTTTTCCACGGTCGCGGGCGTCAGGCCGAGGATCTGCGCGATGTCCTGGATGGTCTTGCCGTCGCCCACCCATTCGAGGACTTCCCGCTGGCGCCGGGTCAGGCTGCGGCCGGGCGCCGTGCGGGGCAGGGTGAGGATCTTCAGATGCGCGACGTTGTTCATCACCAGGATGTCGTCGCCGTGCTCCCGCCAGATCGCATCGACCTCGGACTGCGTCATGCCGGACCGGGCCGTCAGCGCGATCGCGCCCTTGGACCGCTGCGTGATGGCCTTGAAGCTGATCGAATATCCCGCCGTGACGCCCATGGACCGGTTGAACTCGAGAACGCGGCGTTCCTGCGGGCTCAGGGCCGAGCGATCGATCATCTCGGCGAGGATCGACCAGCTGCACGCGCCTTCGTTCTCCAGCGCCCAGCGAACCATGGGCGCGTGGAAATAGAGGCCTTCGCCGACGAAGACATCCGTATAGGCGCGGGCGTGGTTGGTGAGAAGGATGAAGTCGGCCGGATCGCCAAGCGATGCGCCCGAGCGGTAATAGGTGAAACCGTAAAGCAGCCGGTCGAAGCCGTATTCGGCCATCTTGCTGCTGTGCAACTCCCAGAGATTCTCGACGCTGGGGCTGTTCAGGATCCTGGTGAGATGCTCGCGGATCATCCGGTCGCTCCCTCGATATGCGCCGCCAGCGCGTCGAGGGCGAGCAGGTAGCCCAGCGGGCCGAACCCGGAGATCTGGCCGATCGCGACCGGCGCGATGTGCGAGCGGTGCCGGAAGCGTTCGCGCGCGTGGATGTTCGACAGATGGACCTCGACCGTGGGCAGGGCCACGGAGGCGATCGCGTCGCGCAGCGCGATAGAGGTGTGGGTATAGGCGCCGGCGTTCAGGACAATGCCGGCGCAATCGGACCGCGCGTCATGTATCGCGTCCACCAGCGCGCCTTCGTGGTTGGATTGGCGCGCGGTGAGATCGAAGCCCAGACCGGCCGCGCGCTCCGCACAGCGTGCCTCGATCTGCGGCAGGGTATCGGCGCCGTAGATCTCGGGTTGGCGCGTGCCCAGCAGGTTGAGGTTCGGCCCGTTCAGAAGAAGAATTCTGCTCATCGAATGCAACTATCCATCATCCGTCAGCCAAAGAGAACCAGAAAACCTTGGCGATCACATGGCTTTGTTCGGATTTCTATATTTAACATAATATATATTATGCGCCATATCCTGATACGCCGTCAGGCGCCCCTCAGGCGCTGCCAGGCATGCACGAGGCGCGCCCCCGTCTCGTAATAGAGGCTTCGCGTCAGGGTCGCGCTTTCGCCGTAGCGCGCCACCGGCGTGATCGGCAGCGCGCTTTCGTTCCCGTCGAGCAGCGCCCGCGCCGCGGCCTGCCCGAAAAGCGTGCCCGGCGCGATGCCGCGCCCGGAATAACCGAAGACGGCGAGCGCGCCCCGAGCGGGACGCAGGATGCGCGGGACGTGATCCTCGGTCACCGCGATCCAGCCCGACCAGGCGTGATCGAACGCTGCGCCCGACAGCGCGGGGAAAAGCCGGGCGAGCTTCGCGCGGGCCCAGCCGTGGTGCAGCGCCCTGCCCCCACGCTCCGGCAGCCCCATCGCGCCGAGGATCAGCCGCCCCGAGGCGTCGCGGCGGAACGAGGTCATCACGAGGCCGGTATCCCAGCATCCTTCGCCGCCGGGCAAGAGCGCGGCGCCCTCTGCCGCGCCCAGCGGCGCGGTGGCGAGCTGGAAGTAGCTGAGCCGCGCGGTCCGCGGCACGGCCATGCCGGGAAATGGCACATGGTAGGCATTGGTGGCCACCAGTAGCCGCGGGGCGACCGCCTTGCCCGCCGCCGTCCGGACATGCCAGGAACCGTTTTGTTTATTCAAGGAAATGACTTGCGCGTTTTCGTGAATGAGCGCGCCACGGTCTCGCGCCGCGCGTGCAAGGCCCCTGGCATAGGCCAGCGGCTGCACCGTCCCGGCGCGCGGGTCGTGCAGCGCGCCCGCCAGCCCGGACGCGCCGGTGCGCGCGGCGGTGTCCTCGGCCCCGATCAGGCGCACCGGCGCGCCCACGGCGTGCAGCTGTCCCGCGCGGCGCCGCAGCTCGGCCAGCCCGGCTGGCGCGTGGGCGCAATGCAGCGTTCCGGCGCGGACGGGCTCGCAGGCGATCCCGTGGCGCTCCGCCAGGCCGAAAACGAGCTCAGGCGCACCGGCGAGCGCCGCGTTGAGCCTTGCGCCGGCCTCCGCCCCGAGCGTGTCCATCACGTCCTGCGGCGGCAGCCAGAGGCCCGCGTTCACCAGCCCGACATTGCGGCCCGACCCGCCGTGACCGATGCGCGCTGCCTCGAGCAGCACGACACGCGCGCCCTGCCCCGCAGCCCACAACGCGGCCGCCGCGCCGGTGAAGCCGCCGCCGATGATCGCGAGATCGGCCTCGACCTCCGCCTGAAGGGGCGGCGCGTCGAGCGCCGGCTCGCCCGCGGTCTCTTCCCAGAGATTGCCCAAGAGTCTTCCCGTCCGGATGCGTGGCGCGGCGAGTGAACCCGATGATCACCGGGCGCTCAACCCCCTTCGGCGTGATCGCCTAGGTCCGGGACGCGTCGGGAAAGCCCGGCAAGCCGTTCCGGCGCGGGGAAAAATCGCGCTTGCCGGCTCAGCCGAGCGCGTATCCCGCGCCGCGCACCGTGCGCAGCGGATCCGGCCCGCCATGCTGGCAGAGCGCCTTGCGCAGCCGCCCGATATGCACGTCGACCGTGCGGGTGTCGACGTAGATGTCCCGCCCCCAGACCCGGTCGAGAAGCTGTTCGCGCGTCCAGACGCGGCCTGGCTTTTCCATGAAGGTCGTGAGCAGGCGGAATTCGGTCGGGCCCAGCTTCAGGGGCTTGTCGTCGCGGAAGACCTTGTGCGTCTCGGAATCGAGGAGGATGTCCTCGAAGACCAGTTGCTGGCCCACCGTGGCCGGGCGCGTGCGCCGCAACTGCGCGCGCACCCGCGCCATGAGTTCGATCACCGAATAGGGCTTGATGACATAGTCGTCCGCCCCGGTTTCCAGCCCGCGCACGCGGTCCACCTCCTCGGAGCGGGCCGACAGCATGATGACCGGCACGGCGCGCGTCTCGGGACGCGATTTCAGGCGGCGGCAGACCTCGATGCCGGAGACGTTGGGCAGCATCCAGTCCAGCACGATGATGTCGGGCGACTGCTCCTCGACGACGAGAAGCGCCTCCTCGCCATTCGCGGCGCGGGCGACGCGGAAGCCCTCGGCCTCCAGATTGTAGGACAGAACCTCGCGCTGCGCGGGTTCGTCCTCGACCACCAGCACCATCGGTTGATCGGCGTGCATGGTCTCAATCCCCGGCCTCGTCGTCGTCGGCGTCGTCTCCGGGCGTGGGCGAGAATTTCGGATCGACCGAGGTGCGGTCGGCCTTGGGCCGGAGCTCTTCGGGCATCTCGCCCGTCACGAGGAAAACCACCTGCTCGGCGATTCCGGTGACGTGATCGCCCATGCGCTCGATGTTCTTGGCGATGAAATGCAGGTGCATGCAGGCGGTGATGTTGCGCGGGTCCTCCATCATGAAGGTCAGGAACTCGCGGAAAAGCGCGTTGTACATCTGATCGACGTCGCGGTCCCGGGCGATCACGTCCTCGGCGAGCGCGGCATCGCGCTGGATGTAGGCGTCGAGCGCGTCCTTGAGCATCAGTTCCACCTCGCGCGCCATGCGGCGCAGCGCCGAGGCGGCGCCGTCGATGCTGTGCATCTGCAGGAGCACGGTGGTGCGCTTGGCCATGTTTTTCGACAAATCGCCGATCCGCTCGAGGTTGCCGGCGATCTTCATCACCGACAGGATGACGCGCAGATCCACCGCGGTGGGGGCGCGCAACGCGATCAGGCGCGCGGACTCGTCGTTTATCTGTTCCTCGAGCGCGTCGATGGCGACGTCGCCTTCGCGCACCTCGTCGGCCATTTCCTCATCCCGCGCTTCCAGCGCGTTGGCGGCGCTCATGATGGCGGCCTCGACAAGGCCGCCCATCTTCATGATCCGCGCCTGGATCGTCTCGAGATCGCGGTCAAAGACCGACGCGATGTGGGGACCTTCCAGCATGCTCATGGGGTTATCCGATCCGTCCGGTGATGTAGCTTTCGGTCCGGGGATCTTCGGGATTGGTGAAGATCTTGCCCGTCTCGCCATATTCAACGAGATTGCCCAGGTGGAAGAAGGCCGTCTTCTGGCTCACGCGGGCGGCCTGCTGCATCGAGTGCGTCACGATCACCACCGAGTAGTCCCGGCGCAGCTCCTCGATGAGTTCCTCGACCTGACCCGTGGCGATGGGATCGAGGGCCGAACAGGGCTCGTCCATCAGCAGCACTTCGGGCTCTGTCGCCACGGCGCGCGCGATGCACAGGCGCTGCTGCTGGCCGCCCGAGAGACCGGTGCCCGGCGCGTCGAGCCGGTCCTTGGCCTCGTCCCATAGCGCGGCGCGGCGCAGCGACCGCTCGACTATCTCGTCGAGATCGGCCTTGGTGGTCGCAAGGCCGTGGATCTTGGGCCCGTAGGCCACGTTGTCGTAGATCGACTTCGGGAACGGGTTGGGCTTCTGGAACACCATGCCGACGCGGGCGCGCAACTGCACCGGGTCGATATCGGGATCGTAGATATCCTCTCCGTCGAGCCGGATGTCCCCTTCCACGCGCGCCACGTCGATGGTGTCGTTCATCCGGTTCAGGCAGCGCAGGAAGGTGGACTTGCCGCAGCCCGAGGGGCCGATGAAGGCGGTCACCGTCTTGTCCTCGATGTCCACGTCCACGTCCTTGATGGCGTGCGTGGAGCCATAGAAGACCTGGACGTCGCGGGCCGCGATCTTGATCTCGTGGGTTTCCTGCACGTCGGAATGTCTCGGTGTGGGTGCGTCGTACATGGCCATGGGTCCTGTCACCACTTCCGCTCGAACTTGTTGCGGAGATAAATTGCGATCGCATTCATGAAAATGAGAAATGTCAGCAGCACGAGGATCGCCGCCGAGGTGCGGCTGACGAAGCCCCGCTCCGGGCTGTCGGCCCAGATGAAGATCTGCGTGGGCAGCGCGGTGGCGCTGTCGAAGGGCGATGTGGGCGCCGAGGTGATGAAGGCGTTCATCCCGATCAGCAGAAGCGGCGCCGTCTCGCCCAGGGCCTGCGCCAGCCCGATGATCGTGCCCGTCAGGATGCCCGGCATGGCAAGCGGCAGGACGTGCTGGAAGACGACCTGGTGCTTCGAGGCGCCCACGCCGAGCGCCGCCTCGCGGATCGAGGGCGGCACCGCCTTCAGTGCCGCACGGGTCGCGATGATGATCGTCGGCAGCGTCATCAGCGCCAGCGTCAGGCCGCCCACGAAGGGGGCCGAGCGCGGCAGGCCGAACCAGTTGATGAAGACGGCGAGCGCGAGCAGGCCGAACACCACCGAGGGCACCGCGGCGAGGTTGTTGATGTTGACCTCGATGAAGTCGCTGACGCGGTTCTTCGGCGCGAATTCCTCCAGATAGATCGCCGCGCCGATGCCCAGCGGGAAGGAAATCAGGAAACAGGTGAGCAGCGCCCAGAAGGAACCGACCAGCGCGCCCTTCAGCCCCGCGAGTTCGGGGAAGCGCGAGTCGGCATTGGTGATCAGTCCGGTATTGAGGGGTTTCGACACCATCCCCAGCTCGTCCAGCCGGTCGAACCGCTCGATCGCGGCGTCGTCGAGCCGCCGGTTCGCCTCGGGCGTGTCGCGCTTCACCAGGCCCTTGGCGAGCTGGTCGTAGGGGTCCGAGACCGGCACGTTCAACGTGATCGTCTCTCCGATCAGCGACGGGTCGGCCACGATCCTGTCCCGCAGGGTGAACTGTGCCCCGTTCGACAGGATCGACGAGACCTCGCGGGCCGCCACGCGGTCCGACATGTCCACGTCGGGGAAATACTGCCCCATGGAGTCGCTCAGCACGTCCCGGAACCCCCCGCGGGGCAGGTTGTCCTCGCTGATCTCGTCGGGGTCCACATAGACCTCGAGCTCGACATGCGTCTGGGTGAACGCCTGGTAGCCCGTGCTGACGAGAGAGCCGATCAGGATCACCAGCATCAGCATCGCGAAGGAGATCGCGGCGATACCGAGCCCCTGCAGGATGAGCTGCTTGCGGTTGCGCCGCGAGAGGCTCTTGCGCACCGCATCCGTGGTGGCGTTGATCGGGCGCGGGCCGGCGCCGCTGTCAGGCGTTGTGTCGGTCATGGGTGCGCGGGCCTCAGTCGTAGATTTCACGATACTTGCGGACGATCCGCAAGGCGAGGACGTTGATCAGCAGCGTCGCGACGAAGAGCACCATGCCCAGCGCGAAGGCCGCCAGCGTCTTGGGGTTGTCGAAGGCCGTGTCGCCGATCAGCAGTGTGACGATCTGCACCGTCACCGCGGTCACGCTGTCGAGCGGGTTGATCGTCATCTTCGCGATCAGGCCCGCGGCCATCACCACGATCATCGTCTCGCCGATGGCGCGGCTGACGGCCAGAAGCACACCGCCCACGATGCCGGGGATCGCGGCGGGAAAGAGCACGTTCAGCATCGTCTCCGCACGCGTCGCCCCCAGGGCGAGCGAGCCGTCACGCAGGCTTTGCGGCACCGCCGAAAGCGCGTCGTCGGCGAAGGACGAGATGAACGGGATCAGCATGATGCCCATCACGCTGCCCGCCGCCAACGCGGTGTTGGGCGAAACGTCGAGGCCGAGGTTCTGCCCGAACGTGCGCAGCGCGGGGGCCACGACGAGGATGGCGAAGAAGCCGTAGACCACCGTGGGCACGCCCGCCAGGATCTCGAGCACCGGCTTTACCGTGCGGCGCACCCGATGCGGCGCGAATTCGTTGAGGTAGATGCCCGTCAGCAGGCCGACGGGGACCGCGACCGTCAACGCCACGGTCGCGATCACGATCGTGCCGAGGAAGACCGGGATCGCGCCGAAGGCGCCCTCGGCCGCGATCTGGTCTTCGCGGATCGGGATCTGCGGCTCCCAGTTGATCCCGAACAGGAACTCGGTGAAGGGGACCATCGAGAAGAACTTGGCCGTTTCGAACGCCAGCGCGGCGACGATGCCCACGGTGGTGAAGATCGCCACCGTCGAACAGAAGATCATCAGCCCCGAGGTGATGCGCTCCACCCGCTGCCGGGCGCGGAAGCCGGGAGACACGCTGCGGCGGGCGTAGATCATCAACGCGATCGATCCCGTGGCGACGATGATCACGAGCAGCCAGTCGCTGAGCGCGTGAAGGCGCAAGAGCCTGTCGGCGGCGGCGAATTTCCAGTCCTCCGGCGTGCCGAACACGTTATCTCGGCTGATCGACTTGATCTCGGCGAGAATGAGCTGGATCGCGCCAGTCCCCAGATCGTCGAGCGTGCCCTCCGGCAAACCGGACATCACCAGGCTGTCGATGACCGGCCCCTCGAGCGCGAGCCAGAAAAGCAGCACGACCAGCACCGGAACCACGATCAGCAGGGCGGAAAACAGGCCGTGGAAGTTTTCCAGCGAATGCAGGCGCGTGCCGCCCGCGCGGATCGCGCGCGCCGCCTGCCGGTTGAGCAGATACCCGACGATGGTCGCCGCGAGGAGGATGACAAAGGCCGCGAGGGTCATGGCGAGACTTTCGTCTTGAGACGGAATGACCCGCCCGGGCCTTTGCCCGGGCGGGTCGTGGAGAAGCCGGAATTATTCCGGCGCTTCCATGGACTTGCCGTTCAGAACGGCGTCCTGAACCTCGGCACGGCGCGCATCGCCGAGAGCGACCATGCCACGCTCGGTCAGGTAGCCGCCGGGCGCCATGGCGTCTTCGGACATGTACTCTGCGATGAACTCGTTCAGACCCGGGATCACGCCGCGATGCGCGTTCTTGACATAGAAGAACAGCGGGCGCGAGATCGGGTAGGCACCGTCGGCGATGGTGTCCGGGTCGGGGTCGACACCATCGATCGAGACCGGCTTCAGGGTATCCAGGTTCTCGAACAGGAACGAGTAGCCGAAGATGCCCATCGCGTTCTGGTCGGAGTTCAGGCGCTGAACGATCAGGTTGTCGTTCTCGCCGGCTTCGATGAAGGGACCATCGGTACGCATGCGCGCGCAGTTCTCTTCGGCCCAGTCGCCGTCGTGGTTCTGCGCGACGTAGTCCAGCTCGAGGCAGCCTTCGACCATCGCCAGCTCGACGAAGGCGTCACGGGTGCCGGAGGTCGGCGGCGGGCCGAGGACGACGATTTCGATGTCGGGCAGGCGCGAATCGATTTCGGACCAGGTGCTGTAGGGGTTCTCGGCCCACTCTCCGTCAACCGGCACCTCGGCGGCCAGCGCCAGGTAGATCTCGGACAGCGAAAGATCCCAGTCGTAGTCGTTGGCGTTCGAGATGGCGATCGACAGGCCGTCGGAGCCGATATTGGCCTGCGTGATGTCGGTCACGCCGTTTTCCTGGCAGAGTTCCCATTCGGACATCTTCATCGCGCGCGATGCGCCGGTGATATCCGGATGCTGCTCGCCGATGCCGGCGCAGAAGATCTGCATGCCACCGCCCGTGCCGGTCGATTCGACGATCGGGGACGGAAACTCGGTTGCGTTTGCGAACTGCTCCGACACCGCCTGGGTGTAGGGGAACACGGTGGACGAGCCGACGATGCGGATTTCGTCGCGCGCGGCGGCAGCGGTCGCGGAAACGGCAGCGATCGCCAGGGAAGAGGCGGTCAGTTTCACGAAATTCATGGATAAGCTCCTGATATCGGGTTTCAGGACGCGCATCACGCATCCTTGAGCGCCACCTACGTTCGCCCCGCAATGCTTTTGTGACAGGTAGGTAACGGTTTTATGACACCTTCGATTTGTCGGCGTTCCGCGCGGCCCTGACGTCACGGCAGCGCCACTGCGCGAGGGTCAGTCGAACGGCAAGATCACCCTGAAACGGCTTCCCTGCCCCGGCGTGCTTTCGATTCGCAGCCGGCCGCGGTGGCGATTCAGGATGTGTTTCACGATGGCGAGGCCAAGCCCCGTGCCGCCCATCTCGCGCGAGCGGTGATTGTCCACCCGGTAGAACCGCTCGGTCAGGCGCGGCAGGTGAAGCTCGTCGATCCCCGGGCCGGTGTCGGCCACGGTCACCTCGACGCCGGGCACGCGCAGCCTCGGCTCATGCGCGGTGCGGTCGAGGCGCACCGTCACCTCGCAGCCCCGGCCGCCATACTTGATCGCGTTCTCCACAAGGTTCGTGAAGACCTGGCGAAGCTGGTCCTCGTCCCCCGGCACGGTGATGTCCCCGGCCTCCGCCGGAAGATCGGCGTGCAGCGTCACCTCCGCCTCCTCCGCGAGCGGCGCGAGCCCGCGCAGCGTGGAGCGCAGAAGATCCGGCAGCGCGACGCGATCGGCGGGCCGCATCCGCTCGTCCGCCTCCACCCGGCTCAGCGACAGAAGATCGCCCACGAGGCGGTTCATGCGTCCGGCTTCGGCCTCCATGATCTCCAGGAACCGCTCGCGCGCGGCGGCATCATCGCGCGCGGGCCCTCGCAGCGTCTCTATGAAGCCCAGCAGCGCGGTCAGGGGGGTGCGCAGCTCGTGGCTGACATTCGCTACGAAGTCGCGCCGGATCTGGCCCGCCATCTCGAGATGCGTCACGTCCTCGAAGACCACCAGCAGCCCCGGCGCCTCGCCCGGGCGGAAGAGCGCGGGCGCGAGGCTCACGCGGAACATCACGTCCTGCCCGCGCTCGTTGGCGACGAACTGCGCGATCCGCCGCTTCCGATCGGCAAGGCAGGCCTCGATCGCGTCCAGAAGCTGGGGCTGGCGCAGCGCGGTGGCGAAATGGCGCCCCTCGATCCCGTCGCCCAGCAGGTTGAGCGCGGGGGCGTTGGCGGCGACGATGCGCGCCTCGCGCGCGATTGCCACCGCCGGCATCGGCAGCGCATCGACCATCGAGGAGATCACGGCGTCAGGCATAGGGACAGGACAGTTCCGCGCGGCACACGCGCCCTTGATCGGGCGGGCGAAGCCTTGCCGACGCCCGCCCGAAAGTAAAGCCGGCGCCCCGTCAGGCCGCCGCGCGCCGCGCGGCGTCGGCTGCGGCGGCAAGCGCTCCGGTCAGCGCATCCGGCTCCTCGAGCCCGACCGAAAGGCGGAACGTGCCCTCGGAAATCCCGAGCGCGGCGCGCGCTTCCGGGCCGAGCCCCCGATGGGAGGAGGAGGCGGGATGCGAAAGCGTGCTGCCCACGTCGCCCAGCGTCGGCGCGAAGGCGATCCCGTCGGCCGCGCGCACGAAGGCGTTCGCGGCGGCGCGTCCGCCCTCGATCTCGAAGGTGACCATGTTGCAAAAGCGCGCGCCGAGGAGCGCCCGCGCGCGCGCCGCGTCCGGATGATCGTCCCGGCCCGGATAGATCACCCGGCGCACGCCCGGCATCGCGGCCAGCGCGTCCGCGACCGCGGCCGCCGTCGCCTCCGCCCGGTCGAAGCGCAGCGGGAAGGTGGCAAGGCCCC
Organism: Rhodosalinus sp. K401; assembly: GCF_041365735.1. Classification (NCBI taxonomy): domain Bacteria; kingdom Pseudomonadati; phylum Pseudomonadota; class Alphaproteobacteria; order Rhodobacterales; family Paracoccaceae; genus Rhodosalinus; species Rhodosalinus sp. K401. The sequence continues at coordinate 45,381 of NZ_JBGFSI010000005.1, forward strand.
GCTCGGCCAGCCAGCAGTCGAAGGGGCTCGCCGTCATGCCCGCCGTGACCGCGAAGGCCTCCATGCGCCGCAGAAGCGCCGCGTCGCGTGCGCCCACCCAGCCGAGCGTGGCGTCGGAGTGGCCCGACAGCAGTTTGGTCACCGACTGGATCACGATGTCGGCGCCGTGCTTGGCGGGCCGGATCGCGCGCGGCGTGGTGAAGGTGTTGTCCACCGCCAGCAGGATGCCGCGCGCCCTCGCGAGCCGCGTGATGCCTTCGAGGTCCGCCACGCGCAGCGTCGGGTTCGAGACGACCTCGATCAGGATCATCCGCGTCTCGGGCCTCAGCGCGGCTTCGACCGCCGCCGCGTCGCCCGCGTCGACGAAGCCCGTCGCGATCCCCAGCCGGGGCAGGTCCTCGGACAAGAGCCGAAGCGAGCGGCCGTAAAGCTGGTCGCCCCCGAGGACGTGGTCGCCGGCGCCGAGAAGGCCCAGAAGCGCGGCGCTCACCGCCGCCATGCCCGAGCCCACGGTGACGCCCGCGCCCACCCCTTCCATCGCCGCGATCCGCCGCGCCAGCGCTGCCGCGTTCGGGTGCCCCTCGCGGGCATAGGCGAACCCTTCGCGCCGCCCTTCGTACTGGGCGTCCAGCGCGTCGGGGTCCTCCGTTTCGTAGACGACGGAGGGCATGATGGGGGCGCCCACCGGGGCGCTTTCCCCGCCCGCGAGCGGCTCGGGGCGGATCAGGGTCGGTTTGGGATCGCGCATGGCATCTGTCTCCTGTCGGCGCGGGGCGCCGTCTGTCTCGGATCGGGCAGCCCCCTGCCCCGGCGGTCCGTCAGATCCGGGTGAGCCGCTCGCGGTAGCGGCGCATGTTCTCCTGGTAGTGAAGGGCCGAGGCCCGCAGGCCGGCGATGGCCTGATCGTCGAGCGCGCGCACCACCTTGCCGGGCGCGCCCATCACCAGGCTGCCGTCGGGGATCTCCTTGCCCTCGGTCACCAGCGCGCCCGCGCCGATCAGGCAGTCGCGGCCGATGCGCGCGCCGTTCAGCACGATCGCGCCCATCCCGATCAGCGTGTTCTCCCCGATCGTGCAGCCATGCAGCATCACCTTGTGGCCGATCGTGCAGCCCGCCCCGATGGTGAGCGGATAGCCCATGTCGGTATGGCAGACGCAGTTCTCCTGCACGTTCGAGCCGGCGCCGACGGTGATCGGTTCGTTGTCGCCCCGCAGCGTGCACCCGAACCAGACGGAGGCGGCATCCTCCACGATGACCTTGCCGATCAGGTTGGCGTCGGGCGCGACCCATGCATCGGCGGCGATCTGCGGCGCGTGGCCGTCGAGAGAGTAGAGTGTCATCGGCGCTCCTCGAATTCCGACTGCAAGCGGCGCACATGATCCGTGAGCCCGGGCTGCTGCGTGCGGCGCAGCCGTGTCGCGGTCACGATGGTGCGCAGCTTTTCCTCGGTCGCGTCAAGATCGTCGTTGACCAGCACGAAGTCGTAGCCGTCCCAGTGGCTGATCTCGTCCCAGCTTTTCTGCATCCGCCCCGCGATGGTGTCGTGGGAATCCTTGCCGCGGCTTTCGAGCCGCCGGCGCAGCTCGGCGATGGAGGGCGGCAGCAGGAAGATGGACAGCGTGTGCTGGCCGAGCCCCGAGTTGCGGATCTGCTGCGCGCCCTGCCAGTCGATGTCGAAGAGCACGTCCTTGCCTTCCGCGATCGCGGCCTCCACGGGGGCGCGCGGAGAGCCGTAGAAGTTCCCGAAGACATGCGCGTGCTCCAGCATCCCGCCCTCGGCGACATCGGACTTGAAGTCGCGCTCGGACAGGAAATGATAGTCCTGCCCGTCGACCTCTCCCTCGCGGGGCGGGCGCGTGGTTGCCGAGACGGAGAAGATGATCGACGGATCCCAGGCGCGCAGGCGCCGGGCGAGGGTGGACTTGCCCGCACCCGAGGGCGAGGAGAGGATGATCAGAAGGCCGCGCCGGTCGTCCATGTCGTTCACTCCACGTTCTGGACCTGCTCGCGCATCCGGTCGATCACCGCCTTCAGTTCGAGCCCGATGCGGGTGAGGTCCGGGTGACCCGACTTGGAGCAGACGGTGTTCGCCTCTCGGTTGAATTCCTGCGTCAGGAAATCCAGCCGGCGGCCGGCGGGCGCGTCCTCGTCCAGAAGGGCGCGCGCCGCGGCCACATGGGCGCGCAGGCGGTCGAGTTCCTCGGTGATGTCCGCCTTGACCGCGAGGAGCGCGAGCTCCTGCGCGACGCGCCCCTCGTCCACATCCACCGCCTCGGCGACGCGGGCGAGCGCGTCCTTCAGGCCGCGCGCCGCGTCCTCGCGCCGGGCTTCGGCCGCGCCCGCGGCGGCCTCCGTCAGCCGCGCGATCTCGTCGATCTCCCGGCGCAACACCGTCTCGAGCTCCCGCCCCTCGGCCGCGCGCATCGCCAGGAAGGCGTCCAGCACCGCCTCGAAATCGGCCAGCAGGGTCTGGCGCAGCCCGGGCCCGGCGCTTTCCGGCGCGGGCTCGGCCATCACGCCGCGCAGGGCGAGGACCTGGGCGGCGTTCGCGGGTGCGAGGTCGACGCCCGTCTCCCGCGCCCGCGCCTCCACCTCGGCCAGCGCGGCGAGCGCCGCGTCGAGGCGCGCCGCGTCGAGCGCGGGGGCCGCCGCCCGGCCCGGCGCAGGCGCGATCCGAAGCGCGAGCGTCACGCTGCCCCGGGCCATGGCGGCCGAAAGACGGGCGCGCAGCGCGGGCTCCAGCCCCTCGATCCAGTCGGGCACGCGCAGGCGCAGGTCGAGCCCGCGCGCGTTCACGCCGCGAAGCTCCCAGGTCCATTCCTGGCCCTCGCCCGCGCCCCGCCCCGTGGCGAAGCCTGTCATGGAGCGTATCATCCACCCCTCCTGCCCGTCCTGCGCCGGAGCTACGGCAATTCGGTGCCCGGGAGCAACCCCGTCCGGACGGCGGCGACGGGTGCGCCGCGAAGGGGTTAACCAATCGAGTCAAATTTGCAGGGAATTTTCGTCGAAACATGGCATGTTAAGGTTCTGGAAACCTTTATGACCACAAGCTTACCGGAACGCTGGCGGCGCTCCGGACGACCGTGGAGGAGCCATGCCGGGCGACGACTGCAAGACGGGCGACGTGATCTCGATGGAGCGTTTTCTCGCGGCAAGACGGTTTCGGGCGGGCGGGATCGTCGAAAGCTACTGGCAGGCCCTGCGCGGGCCTCGTGTCATGCCCGCCCGGGCCGAGATCGACCCGCGCGGCATCGAGGACGCCCTCGATTACGCCTTCATCGGAGAACGCATCGCACCGGGCCATGTCCGGCTTCGCGTGGCCGGCAGCCATCTGAGCGACCTCATGGGCATGGAGGTGCGCGGCATGCCGCTGTCGAGCTTCTTCTCGGCCGCTGCCCGGCCCGCCCTGGTCGACGTCCTCGCGCGCGTGCTGGACACGCCGGCCATGGCAACCGTCACGCTGGTGTCCGCCGCCGGGTTCGGGCGGCCCCGGCTCGACGCGCAGCTCAGGCTGCTGCCCCTCGAAAGCGACCTCGGAGAGCCGAGCCGCGTGCTCGGCAGCCTGGAGGCCGATGGCGGGATCGGCCGCGCGCCCCGGCGCTTCGACATCGCCGACACCGAGCTGGAGCCGCTTCTGGGGGGAACGCCCCTGCCCCGCGAGGGCGATCCCGCGCCCGCCGCGCCGGACGCGTGGACCGAAGCCGCCCCGCCGGATGCGGACGGTCACGGCCTGTCGGAAGACGCGGGCGCCTACACCCCGCCGCCGCGCCGCCACGGCGCACCGCATCTGCGGCTCGTCAAGACAGAGCGCGAGGACTGAGAGCGGGCCGGCGCGGGCACCCAAGGCCGCGTCAGACCGCGCGCACGCGCTCCGGGTCGCGCAGGCGGGTCAGCTCCTCGGAGACGAGGAAGGCCAGTTCGAGCGACTGGCTCGCGTTCAGCCGCGGATCGCAGGCGGTGTGATAACGGGAAGACAGATCACTTTCCGTCACCGCGCGCACGCCGCCCGTGCACTCCGTCACGTCCTGGCCCGTCATCTCGAAATGCACCCCGCCGGGGACGGTGCCTTCGGTCGCGTGCACGCCAAAGAACTCCCGCACTTCGCGCAGCACCGCGTCGAAGGGGCGCGTCTTGTAGCCCGAGGCCGACTTGATGGTGTTGCCGTGCATCGGGTCGCAAACCCAGAGTACCTTGGCGCCCTCTTCCTCCACCGTCCGGACGAGGCGCGGCAGGTGCTCGCCCACCTTGCCCGCGCCGAAGCGCGCGATCAGCGTCAGCTTGCCGGGTTCGTTCTCGGGGTTGAGCGTCCACAGGAGCCGCTTGAGATCGTCGTCGGTCATCGTCGGGCCGCACTTGAGCCCGACCGGGTTCAGCACGCCGCGCGCGAACTCGACATGCGCGCCGTCGGGCTGGCGGGTGCGGTCGCCGATCCAGATCATGTGGCCGGAGCCGGCAAGCCAGTTGCCGGAGGTCGAATCCTGGCGGCAGAGCGCCTCCTCGTATTCCAGCAGCAGCGCCTCGTGGCTGGTGTAGAAATCCACCGTGTGCAGCGTGTGCGCCTGGTCGCTGCTCACGCCCGCGGCGCTCATGAAATCGAGCGCGTCGGAAATCCTGGCGGCCATATCGCGGTATTTCGCGGACTTCTCCGACTCCGTGAAGCCAAGGGTCCACTGGTGCACCTGGTGCACGTCCGCGTAGCCGCCGGTCGAGAAGGCGCGCAACAGGTTCAGCGTGGCCGCGGCCTGCGTGTAGGCCTGAAGCATCTTCTGCGGATCGGGCACCCGCGCCTCGGGCGTGAAGGCAAGCTCGTTGACGATGTCACCGCGGTAGGAGGGCAGCTCCACCCCGTCCTGCACCTCGACCGGCGCGGAGCGCGGCTTGGCGAACTGGCCGGCCATCCGGCCCACCTTCACCACCGGCACACGCGCGGCATAAGTCAGCACGACGGCCATCTGCAGCATCACCTTGAAGGTGTCGCGGATGAGATCGGCGCTGAACTGCTCGAAGCTCTCGGCGCAGTCGCCGCCTTGGAGCAGGAACGCCTCGCCGCGGGCCGCGGCGCCGAGCTGGGCCTTCAGGCGCCGCGCCTCTCCCGCGAAGACGAGCGGCGGATATTTCGCGAGCTGCGCCTCCACCGCGGCCAGCGCCTCGGGATCGGTGTAGTCGGGCATCTGCACCCGGGGCTTCTCGCGCCAGCCGGATTTCCGCCAGTCCGCCATGGTCTCTCTCCACGTCGCTTGCATCGCAGTTGGGGATACTTACATGCCCGGTGACACCAAGGCCAGTGACGAAATCCGGCGGGCCTCTCTTGACGCTCGCTCGCGAAACCGGCCAATTGGACCGACGAACGCGACAGTCGCTGTCGCGCCAGCCAACCAGCCGAAGCGCCATCATGCAGACGTCCCGCCAAATAGTTGCGATTGAAACCGTTCCCGCGAAACCGCGGCGGTTCGTCTTCGTCCCGCTCGAGAATTTCTCGCTGCACTGTTTTTCCTCGGCGGTGGACTGCCTGCGCATCGCCAACCGCATGGCCAACCGAACGCTCTACAGCTGGAAGGTGATCGGCGAAGGTGGAGAGGCGGTGACCTGCTCGGCCGGCATCAGCTTCCGGCTCGAGGGCGATCTGGAGGAACTCTCGCGCGACGACACCGTGATGATCTGCGGCGGCCTCGACGTGCGCGACGCGACGACACGGCGGCTGCTCAACTGGTTGCGCCGGGAGGCGCGCAAGGGCCTGCCCGTAGGCGGGCTCTGCACGGCGAGCTACACGCTCGCCACGGCGGGGCTTCTCGATGGCAAGCGCGCCACGATCCACTGGGAGAACCAGGACAGCTTCGCCGAGGAGTTCGACGAGGTCGCGCTCACGAAGTCGATCTTCGTGATCGACGGCAACCGCATGACGACGGCGGGCGGCACCGCGTCCATCGACCTGATGCTCAAGCTCATCGCCAACGATCACGGCGAGGAACTGGCCAACGCGGTCGCGGACCAGCTGATCTACTCCTCGATCCGCACCGATCAGGACACCCCGCGCCTGTCGATCCCCACCAGGATCGGCGTGCGCCACCCCAAGCTCAGCCAGGTCATCCAGATGATGGAGGCCAACATCGAGGAGCCGATCAGCCCCGCGCTCCTCGCGCGCGAGGTCGGCATGTCGACCCGGCAGCTCGAGCGGCTGTTCCGGCGCTACCTCAATCGCTCGCCCAAGCGCTACTACATGGAATTGCGCCTCCAGAAGGCGCGCAACCTGCTGATGCAGACCGACATGAGCGTGATCAACGTGGCGCTGGCCTGCGGTTTCGCCTCGCCCTCGCATTTCTCGAAATGCTACCGGGCGCATTACGACACCACGCCCTACCGCGAGCGCGGCACCCACGCGGCGCGCCTGTCGATCTGAAACCGTTGAGGCGCGTGCCCGGCACGCACCCTTGCCGGGATCACTCCCCCGGCGCGGGCGTCATGCGGTAGATGGCGCCGTTCGCCTCGGAAATGAACCAGATCGCGCCGTCGGGGCCTTCGGTCACGTCGCGGACGCGCCGCGTCTGGGGCGTGGCGATGCGCTCCGCCTCGGCGGGTGGGCGGCCGCCCACCCGCACCAGGAAGTCCGAATTGAGCGAGCCCGCGAAGATGTGCCCGCGCCATTCCGGCCAGAGCGCGCCGGAATAGATGGCCATGCCCGACGGCGCGATGGAGGGATCCCAGTAGAATTCGGGCTGTTCCATGCCCGGCTTCGACGTGCCCTCGCCGATCTTCGCGCCCGAGTAATGCCGCCCGTAGGAAATCACCGGCCAGCCGTAATTGGCGCCGGGTTCGATGCGGTTGATCTCGTCCCCGCCACGCGCGCCGTGCTCGTGCACCCAGAGAGTGCCGTCGAGGTCGAGCGACGCGCCTTGCGGGTTCCGGTGGCCATAGGACCAGATCTCGGGCTGCGCGCCCTCGACCGAGACGAACGGGTTGTCGGCCGGAATGCTGCCGTCGCGCGCGATGCGGAGGACCGAGCCGTTCTCGACGGACAGATCCTGGGCCGAGGGCCGGTCCCCCCGATCGCCCACGGTCACGAAGATGTGCCCGTCGGTCGCCTCGACGAGACGCGAACCGAAATGCCGCCCGCCGCTGCTGCCCGGCGTAAGCTCGAACAGCGTCCGCACGTCCTCGAGCCGCGTGCCGTCCTCGGAAAGCCGCCCGGCGCCCACGGCCGTGCCCGCGCCGCCCCGCTGCGGCGCCGCGTAGGTGAAAAGAAGCTCGCGCGTCTGGGCGAAATCACGCGGCACCATCACGTCGAGGAGCCCGCCCTGCCCCGTCACCGCGATCTCCGGCAGGCCCGTCACCTCGCGGCGGGTTCCGTCCGCACCGATGATCCAGAGCCGCCCCTCGCGCTCGCTCACCACGAACGCGCCGCCCGGCAGGAAATCGAATGACCAGGGCGTTGCGAACCCGTCCGCCACGAGGGTGATGTCGGCGGGGCCGGCCGCGGTGTCGGTGCGTTCCGCACCGGCATGGGCCGCGAGGCCCAGAGCGAGGGCGAGGGAAAGGGCGATTGTCCGACGCATGGGAGCCTCCTGTCCTGCCCGCGAGGATATAGGCGCGCCCGGCGCCGGGACCAACCGGTCGTCGCGGCGGCGGGCGCCTCGCCGATCCCGCTTTCCTTTTGGTTTCAGGGTCCCTAGATTGCGCGCGGACAAACTGGTCCAGCAAGGGAGACGGACATGAAAAAGCTTGTGATGGCGACGGCCGCCGCGGCGCTGGCCGCGGGCGCGGCTGCAGCCGAGGATGTTCCGATCGGCGTGATCCTGGGCTTCACCGGGCCGATCGAATCGCTCACCCCTCACATGGCGGAAAGCGCCGAATTGGCGATGACCGAGGTCAACGAGAGCGGCGCCTTCCTCGGCGGCCACACCCTCGTGCCGGTGCGCGCGGACTCGACCTGCATCGACAGCGCCGCCGCCACCGCCGCGGCAGAGCGCCTCATCACCACCGACGGCGTGGTGGCGATCATGGGCGCCGATTGTTCGGGCGTGACCGGCGCGATCCTGTCCAACGTGGCCGTGGCCAACGGCATCCCGATGGTCTCGCCCTCGGCCACCTCGCCCGCGCTTTCCACGGCGGAAGACAACGGCCTGTTCTTCCGCACCGCGCCCTCCGACGCGCGGCAGGGCCAGGTCCTCGCCGACATTCTGGCCGACAAGGACATCACCGAGGTCGCGGTCACCTACACCAACAACGATTACGGCAAGGGCCTCGCCGACGCCTTCGCCGCGGCCTTCGAGGAGGCGGGCGGCACCATCACGCTGGCCGCGCCCCACGAGGACGGCAAGGCCGACTACTCGGCCGAGGTGGGGGCGCTCGCCTCCGCGGGCGGCGAGGTGCTCGCGGTGCTGGGCTACGCCGACCAGGGCGGCAAGGGCGTGATCCAGGCCGCGCTCGACTCGGGTGCCTTCGACACCTTCATGATGGGCGACGGCATGTTCGCCGACAGCCTGATGGACGATCTCGGCCGGGACATGGAAGGTTCCTTCGGCGCGGTGCCGTGGGCCGAGGGCGAGGGCACCGAAGCCTTCAACGCGATCACCGAGGCCGCGGGCATCAACGGCGAAAGCTCCTTCACCCGCGAATCCTACGACGCCGCGGCGCTCATCGCGCTGGCCATGCAGGCCGGCGGCGCGGCGACCGCCGAGGCCGTGGCCGCGAACCTGATGGATGTGGCCAACGCACCGGGCGAGCCGATCCTGCCCGGCGAGCTGGCCAAGGGTCTGCAGATCCTGGCCGACGGCGGCGAGGTGGACTATGTCGGCGCGTCGGCGGTGGAGCTGATCGGCCCCGGCGAGGCCGCGGGCACCTACCGCGAATACACCGTGACCGACGGCGATTACGAAACGGTACAGTTCCGCTGAGCCGAAAAGCCTGATAACCGGACGGACAGCCCGGGAGCCTCCGCTTCCGGGCTGTTCCAATAACGCGAGAGCCGCGACCGCGCGGCCGGAGGGGCACCTCCCATGATCAAGGTCGAGAACCTGCACAAGCACTTCGGCGGCTTTCACGCCGTCGACGGCGCGTCGCTGGGGATCCGCCCGGGGTCCATCACCGGGCTCATCGGGCCGAACGGGGCCGGAAAGACCACCCTTTTCAATGTGATCGCAGGCGTTCTTTCTCCGACGTCCGGGCGCGTGACGATGGACGGCGAGGACATCACCGGGCTGCCGCCGCATGTCCTTTTCCACAAGGGGCTTCTGCGCACCTTCCAGATCGCCCACGAGTTCCATTCCATGACCGTGCGCGAGAACCTGATGATGGTGCCGGGCGGGCAGTCGGGCGAGGCGCTCTGGAACACCTGGTTCCGTCGCGGCCGCATCGCCGCGGAAGAGCGTGCGCTGCGCGAAAAGGCCGACGAGGTACTCGCCTTCCTGACGATCGACCACCTCGCCGACGAGCGCGCGGGCAACCTGTCCGGCGGGCAGAAGAAGCTTCTCGAGCTCGGCCGCACGATGATGGTTGAGGCGAAGATCGTCTTCCTCGACGAGGTAGGGGCCGGCGTGAACCGCACGCTTCTCAACACCATCGCCGACGCGATCGAGCGGCTGAACGCCGAGCGCGGCTATACCTTCGTGGTGATCGAGCACGACATGGATTTCATCGGCCGCATCTGCGAGCCGGTCATCTGCATGGCAGAGGGCAAGGTGCTGGCAGAGGGCACGCTCGACGAGATCAAGGCCGACGAGCGGGTGATCGAGGCCTACCTGGGCACCGGCCTCAAGAACAAGGCCGCCGCGGGGGCGCAGGCATGAGCGGCGCGGGCTATGACGGACGCGGCAACCGCGACCGCTCGATCACGAAGACTGCCGAGCCCGTCGGTTCGGACGTGGCCGACAACCGTGGCGCCACCCCGGTCCACAGCCGCGACGCCTTCCTGATCGGGGACGGGATGACCGGCGGCTACGGGCGCGGCGCGGACATCCTGCACGACTGCACCATCTCCGTGGACAAGGGCCAGATCGCGGTGATCGTGGGCCCCAACGGCGCGGGCAAGTCCACCGCGATGAAGGCCGTCTTCGGGATGCTTGACATCCACACGGGCTCCGTCCGGCTCGACGGCGAGGACATCACGCGGCTGACGCCGCAGGCGCGGGTGCGCCGGGGCATGGGCTTCGTGCCGCAGAACGCCAACATCTTCACCTCGATGACCGTGGAAGAGAACCTGGAGATGGGTGCCTTCATCCGCACGGACGACTATTCGGGCACCATGGAACAGGTCTACGAGCTTTTCCCCATCCTGAAGGAGAAGCGCCGCCAGCCCGCCGGAGAGCTCTCGGGCGGGCAGCGCCAGCAGGTCGCGGTGGGCCGCGCGCTCATGACCGAGCCCAAGGTGCTGATGCTCGACGAGCCCACGGCGGGCGTCTCGCCCATCGTGATGGACGAGCTCTTCGACCGCATCATCGAGGTGGCGCGCACCGGGATCAGCATCCTGATGGTGGAGCAGAACGCCCGCCAGGCGCTCGCCATCGCCGATCGCGGCTACGTGCTGGTGCAGGGCCGGAACGCCTATACCGGGACCGGCGAGGAGCTTCTCGCCGATCCCGAGGTGCGGCGCAGTTTCCTGGGGGGCTGAACGATGGACTTCCTGAACGCGCTCGTGGCGCTCTCCAACTTCGTCCTGGTGCCCGCCATCGCCTATGGCAGCCAGCTCGCCCTGGGCGCGCTGGGGGTGACGCTGATCTACGGCATCCTGCGCTTCTCGAACTTCGCCCATGGCGACACCATGGCCTTCGGCACGATGGGGGTGATCCTTGCCACCTGGTGGCTGCAAGGGCTGGGCGTGAGCCTTGGCCCGCTGCCCACGGCGCTTCTCGCCCTGCCCTTCGGCATCGCCGCCTGCGCGGCGCTGGTGCTCGCCACGGACAGGGTGATCTACCGCTTCTACCGGGCGCAGCGGGTGACGCCGGTGATCCTCGTGATCGTCTCCATGGGGGTGATGTTCGTCTACAACGGGCTCACCCGCTTCGTCATCGGCCCCGACGACCAGCGCTTCGCCGACGGGGCGCGTTTCATCATCTCGGCGCGCGACTTCCGCGACATGACGGGCCTCGACGAGGGGCTCGCCATCCGCACGAGCCAGGGCATCACGGTGGTCACCGCCATCGTCGTCGTGGCGGCGCTCTTCTGGTTCCTGAACCACACCCGCACCGGCAAGTCCATGCGGGCCTATTCCGACAACGAGGACCTCGCGCTTCTGTCGGGCATCAACCCCGAGCGCGTGGTGATGGTCACCTGGCTCCTCGTGGCGGCGCTCGCCACGGTGGCGGGCACGCTTTACGGGCTCGACAAGTCCTTCAAGCCCTTCACCTACTTCCAGCTTCTCCTGCCGATCTTCGCCGCCGCCATCGTGGGCGGTCTCGGCAGCCCGGTGGGCGCGATCGCGGGGGGCTACATCATCGCCTTCTCGGAGGTGATGATCACCTATGCCTGGAAGAAGGTGCTGGGCTACCTCCTGCCCGAGCCGCTGGCGCCCGACGGGCTCGTCCAGCTTCTGGTCGTGGACTACAAGTTCGCGGTCAGTTTCGTGATCCTGGTGATCGTTCTGTTGTTCCGGCCCACGGGCCTCTTCAGGGGGAAAGCGGTATGAGCGACACGACACGCACCGTGGCGATGTTCCTTGGGGTGGCCGTGCTCATCCTCGGCACCGGATTCGTGCAAAGCTGGAACAGCGCGCTCATCATCCTCAACATGGGGCTCGTCTCGGCCGTCATGGCGCTCGGCGTGAACCTGCAATGGGGCTTCGCCGGGCTCTTCAACGTGGGCGTGATGGGGTTCGTGGCGCTTGGCGGGCTGGCTGCGGTTCTGGTCTCCATGCCGCCGGTGGGCGAGGCATGGGCGGCGGGGGGCCTGCGCATCCTCGGCGCGCTCGCCTTCGCGGCGGCGGCGGTCGCCGCGGCGGTGCTGGCATGGCAGCGGATGAAGCCGGGGCAACTCCGCGCCTTCACCGTCTTCGCGATCCTGATCGTCTCATTCTTCGTCTATCGCGGGATCTTCGATCCGGCGAAGGAGGCGGTGGAGGCGGTGAACCCGGCCGCCACCGGCTATCTCGGCGGGCTGGGTCTTCCGGTCCTGCTCGCATGGCCCGCGGGCGGTCTGCTTGCTGCGGGCGCGGCCTGGCTCATCGGCAAGACGGCGCTGGGGCTGCGCTCGGACTACCTTGCCATCGCGACGCTGGGCATCGCGGAAATCGTCATCGCCATCCTGAAGAACGAGGACTGGCTGGCCCGCGGCGTCAAGAACGTGATCGGCCTGCCCCGCCCGGTGCCCTACGAGATCGACCTGCAGAACGATCCCGGCTTCGTCGACCGCGCCATGTCGATGGGCCTCGATCCGACGACGGCCTCCTCGCTTTACGTGAAGCTGCTTTACGGGGGGCTCTTCGCCGTGGTGCTGGTGATCCTGCTCGTGCTGGCGCAGCTCGCGCTCAACTCGCCCTGGGGCCGGATGATGCGCGCGATCCGCGACAACGAGACGGCCGCCCGCGCCATGGGCAAGGACGTGACCCGCCGCCACCTGCAGGTCTTCGTGCTGGGCAGCGCGATCTGCGGGGTGGCCGGGGCGATGATGACAACGCTCGACAGCCAGCTCACGCCCGGAAGCTACCAGCCGCTGCGCTTCACCTTCCTGATCTGGGTGATGGTGATCGTGGGCGGCTCGGGCAACAATTTCGGGGCCGTGCTGGGCGGCTTCGTGATCTGGTTCCTGTGGGTGCAGGTGGAGCCGATGGGCCAGTTCGTGATGGAGTCGGTGACCTCCGGCATGGACGAGACGAGCCCGGTCCGCGCGCATCTGATGGACAGCGTGGCGCATATGCGGCTGCTGACCATGGGGGTCGTCATGCTGGTGATGCTGCGCTTCGCGCCGCGGGGCCTGCTGCCGGAGCGCTGAGCAACGCGAACGCCCGGACCGATCGGTCCGGGCGTTGCGGGTTGCCTTGGCATGGTGACGCCAGGCCGATGTCAGGCGGCGAGGCCCAGCTTGTAGACGTGGATCTCGAAGGTGGGGTGCTGCTCTGCCCCCACGACGCCTTCACGGTAATGGCGGAAGGTCGAGCGCCAGTAGGGCTGGATGATGACGCCCTCGTCGCGCATGATCGTCTCGAGCTTCGCCATCGTCTCGCGCCGGGTCTCGGCATCCGCGATCGACAGCGCCTCGGCGAGGGCCGCGTCGAACTCGGCGTTCGAAAAGCCCGACTCGTTCCACGGCTCTTCCGACCGGTAGGCCAGCGCGAGCACCTGCACGCCGAGCGGGCGCTGCGCCCAGTCCGTGGTGGAGAACGGATACTTCGCCCAGTCGTTCCAGAACGTGCTGCCCGGCAGGATCGTGCGCCGGACCTTGATCCCCGCGTCGCGCAGCTGTGCCGCCGCCGCGTCGGAGGTGTTGCGGCGCCAGTCGTCGTCGATGGAGATGAGCTCATGCTCGTAATCCATCATCCCCGCCTCTTCCATCAGCGCGGCGGCCGCGGCGGGATCATGGGTCGAGGGACCGATATCCGCGTATTCGGGGTGGATCGGGCAGACGTGATGGTTTTCAGCCACCGTGCCCCGGTCGGAATAGCCGAGCGACAGGCACACGCTGTTGTCCACCGCGAGCGCGAGCGCGCGCCGCACGCGCGCATCGCCATAGGGCGCGACCCCGTCCACCACGGCCTGCTGGTTCGGCCGGATCACCAGCGTGTTCGCCGTCACCGCCTCGGATTTCACCCAGCCGATCGCGTCGAGGATCTCGATGAAGTCGCCCAGGCTTTCATACAGCATGTCGACCTCGCCGGAGTCCGCCGCGGCGACGATGGAGGACTGGTCGGTGCCGAAATCGATGTATTCGATCCGGTCGAGGGCCGCCTCGCCGATGACCCCCTTGCCCCACCAGTCGTGGTCCTCGTTCTTCACCATCACGGCCCGTATGCCCACCTGGAATTCCTCGGGCAGGTAGGGGCCGGTACCCTTGGGGGGATCCAGCGGATCGCCGGAAAAATCCTGCGGGACGATGGCCGCGGGGTAGTCCGAGAAGCCCGCGATGAGCGTGATGTCCGGCGTCTGGAGGTTGAGCCGCACGGTCAGCTCGTCCACCACCTCGACCGCGCCGTCGCGCGCCTCGCCGGTCTCGTCGTCGATCAGCGAAGAGACGCGGCTGGCCATCGAATTGCCCTCGACATTGCGTTCGGCCCAGCGGCGGATGTTGAAGGCCACATCCTCTGCGGTGAAGGCGCTGCCGTCGTTCCAGGTCACGCCGGGGCGGACGCGGAGCGTGTATTCGGTGGCGTCCTCGTTCACCTCCCAGTCTTCCAGCAGAATCCCGCGGAACGTGCCGTCGCGGTTATACTCGACAAGGTATTCGAGCCATCCGCGGGTGAAGTTCGACATCTGCGGCCAGTCGTAGCTTCGCGGATCCTTCAGCGCCTTGACCGTGCTCTCGATGCGGAGCGTGCCGCCCTCCTGCACCGCCGGCTGGGCGGCCGCCGGCGCATCGAGGCCCAGGAGCGCGTAGGCCGTCGGCGCGGCCACGCCGAGCGCGGTGGCGCGGGTCAGGAACTCGCGGCGTGAGAGCTTGCCTTCCGCAACCTCCCGCGCGTGCATGTGCGCTGCGGGATGAACGGAACGGGACGTGGTGTGCATCATGGCACAAGACCTCCGGGTCATTGACGAAAAATCGGGGAATGCGCCCCTCGGGGCGCGGGCATCGCACATGGTTTTCGGCTGCGGCCCGACCAACATGTCGGACGAAAGGCGATGCGTGGATAGCTAAGCAGAAATCGCCGGTCGGGTGCAAGCGCTGGCGCGCCTCAGCGGCCCCGAAAGAGCCCGCCCAGCAGGCCACGCACGATGCGCCGGCCGCTGGTGCCCGAAAGCTCGTCGATCATTGCGCGGTGCAGCGCCTCGCCCAGCGTGTCCGGCGCGGCCCGCCGGGCGGGACGCGAGGTGGAGCGGCTCACCCCGCCGCCCTTGTAGCGTCGCGCGGCGTTGAACTCGCGCGTCTGCGCGTCCTCCCGCTCCGCGGCGCTCTCGGCCGCCTCCGCCTCCGCCGCCGCGGCTGCGGCGCGCGCGGCCAGCATCTCGTGCGCCGAGGGGCGGTCGACCGCCCTGTCGTAGCGCCCGGCCACCGGCGACGCGGCGATCGTCGCGGCGCGCTCGACCTCCGTGATGGTGCCGAGGCGCGAGGATGGCGGCCGGATCAGGGTGCGCTCCACCATGCCGGGCACACCCTTCCTTTCCAGAAACGACGTGACCGCCTCGCCCACGCCCACCTCGCGGATCGCGGTGGCGGTGTCGAAGGCCGGGTTTTCGCGGTAGGTCTCCGCCGCGTGCCGGAGCGCGCGCCTGTCCCGCGCGGTGAAGGCGCGCAGCGCGTGCTGCACCCGGTTGCCGAGCTGGCCCAGGATGTCCTCCGGGATGTCGTCGGGGTTCTGGGTCACGAAATAGACGCCCACGCCCTTCGACCGGATGAGCCGCGCCACCTGCTCCACCTTATCGACCAGCGCGCGGGGGGCGTCGTCGAACAGCAGATGGGCCTCGTCGAAGAAGAAGACGAGGCGCGGCTTCTCGGGGTCGCCGACCTCGGGCAGTTCCTCGAAGAGCTCCGACAGAAGCCAGAG
Organism: Rhodosalinus sp. K401; assembly: GCF_041365735.1. Lineage (NCBI taxonomy): Bacteria > Pseudomonadati > Pseudomonadota > Alphaproteobacteria > Rhodobacterales > Paracoccaceae > Rhodosalinus > Rhodosalinus sp. K401. Next base: position 61,003 of record NZ_JBGFSI010000005.1, read on the forward strand.
CAGGAAGGTCGCGTAAAGCCGGGGCGCGCGCATCAGCCGGTCGGCCGTCAGGATCGAGATCCGCCCGCGCCCGTCCGCATCCACCCGCATCAGCTCCGCGAGGTCCAGCGCGGGTTCGCCGAAAAGCTGCGCGCCGCCCTGATCCTCGAGCCCCAGAAGCCGCCGCTGGATCGCCCCGATGGAGGCCGGCGCGACGTTGCCGTAGCGCAGCGAGAGCGCGGCCCGGTTCTCGCCCACGAAGACCAGAAGCGATCGCAGGTCCTCGAGATCGAGAAGCGGCAGCCCCTCCTCGTCGGCCAGGCGGAAGGCGATGTTCAGCACCCCTTCCTGCACGTCCGAGAGGTCAAGAAGCCGCGACAGCAGCAGCGGCCCCATCTCGGCCATGGTGGTGCGGACCGGATGGCCCTTCTCGCCGTAAAGGTCCCAGAACGTCACCGGGAAGGCCTCGTAGCGGTAGTCGGAAAACCCGATCGTCGCGGCACGCTCGGTGAAGGCGCCGTGCAGCTTCGTCGTCTCGGAGCCCGCCTGCGAAAGCCCCGCCAGATCGCCCTTCACATCGGCGAGGAAGACCGGCACGCCCGCCGCCGAGAACCCTTCCGCCATGATCTGAAGCGTCACGGTCTTGCCGGTGCCGGTGGCCCCGGCCACGAGCCCGTGACGGTTCGCATAGCCGAGATCGAGATACTGCCGCACGGCGTGCCCCGCCCCGCCGCCGCCCATGAAGATCTTTCCTCCCATGGCGCCCTCACCTCCGCTGCCCCGAAAACTGTCATTTGCGGCCACAGTGTCTTAACCATTCCCCCGCATAGTGGGAAGTGTTCGAGGCCCTGGCTCCCCCGGGGCTTCGGCGGACTTCCTCCCTGTCAGACTGGCCGCGCCCTCGGGCGCGGCTTTTTTCATTTCCTTGGAACGTTTTCCCGCCCTGGATTGCCTGTTGACGGAAGCCCGGTTACTTCGTAGCGTCCCCACCAATGACTAAGTCGGCCAGTCCGACGGGGAGTGAACTGGGAAGGGGCCTTCGGGCCCCTTTTCGCGTGGGCGGGCAGGTTGCGGAAATCCGCGCCGTGGAGCCGGGCGGCCCGCGATGCCCCCTGACAGGGCTCGGGGAGCGTGCTATGCGCCGACGCAGAAATCGACGCAACACGGGAATCCCTTCATGCCAGACTACTTCCGCACCCTGCCCTTCCTGGCCTTCATGGCGCTCGCCGCGCCGCTGGCCGCCCAGGAGGACGCGGACGCCGGCGGCGAGAGCGCCCAGCCCGGCGCCGACCTGAGCCTCGGGGAGTCCGACGCCGGGCAGACCTATGTCGCCGCGACGAACGAGGCCTGGGAAGTGCAGTGCGTGCGCACCGAGGGGCAGGAAGATCCCTGCACGATGTACCAGCTTCTGATGGATCCCAACGACAACGCGGTTGCCGAGATCAGCCTCTTCCGCCTGCCCGAGGGCGGGCGCGCGGTCGCCGGCGCGACGGTCGTGGTGCCGCTGGAAACGCTTCTGACGGAGCAGTTGCGCATCTCTGTCGATGCGGGCGAGGCCAAGCGCTACCCGTTCTCGGTCTGCACCCAGGTCGGATGCTACGCGCGCATCGGCTTTACCGAGGCGGACGTCGCCGCCTTCAAGCGGGGCGCGGCGGCGACGCTCTCGATCGTGCCCTTCCAGGCGCCGGACCAGACCGTGTCGGTCGAGATGTCGCTGTCGGGGTTCACGGCAAGCTTCGACGCGCTGCCCGCCATCGACAACTGAGTCCCCAGGGCGCGCGCCGCCGCTCAGGCGGCGCCGAGCCCCTCCAGAACGGCGCGCGCCGCGCGGCGCCCCGGCGGGGGGCCGCCGCGGCCGAGCCGGTCCATCGTCACCGCCATGGCCGCGCGCTGCGGTTCGGGATCGTCGAGCACGGTGCAAAGCGCGTCGGCGATCGGCCCGGGCCTGCACTGCGTGCCGATGAATTCCGGCACCACCCGGGTCTCGGAGACGAGGTTCACGAGGTTGACGGAGTCGGTGACCAGCATGCGCTGGATGATGGCGCGCGAGACAAGGCCCATGTCATAGGCCACGACCATTGGCGTATCGGCGGCGGCCAGTTCCAGCGACACCGTGCCCGAGGCGGCCAGGGCCGCGTCCGCCGCCGCGAAGGCCGCACGTTTCTCCGCCGCCGGATCGTCCGAGCGGCGGGGGTCGAGCAACACCGGCGCGCCCGGCCAGTCCCGCACGGTCGCGGCGGCCATCTCGGCGACCGCGCCCGCGGCGGGGACCACGAGGCGCGTGCCGGGCCGCGCTGCGGTCACGCGCCGCAGCACCTCGCCGAAGACGGGCGCGAGCCGCGCCACTTCGCTTCTGCGCGAGCCGGGCAGCACCAGAAGCAAGGGCGCCGCGCCGATGCCGTGGCGGGTACGGAATTCCGCGGCCTCCGCAAGCGTGGCCTGCGGGTCGGTCACGACCGGGTGGCCCACGAAATCGCAGCGCATGCCCGCAGCTTCCATGTAAGGCGGCTCGAACGGGAAGAGGGCAAGCACCTGGTCGACATGGGCGGCCATCTTCGCGGCCCGGCCCGGCCGCCACGCCCAGACCGTGGGCGCGACATAGTGGACCACGCGGATATCGCTCATCTCCTTGACGAGCTTCGCCACGCGCAGGCTGAACTCGGGCAGGTCGATCGTGACCAGCACGTCAGGCTTCGCGGCAACGACGGCCTCGGCGGTCTCGCGGATGCGACGTTTCAGCTGGCGGTATTGCGACAGGATCTCGACGATCCCCATGATCGAGATCTCGTCCATGGGAAAGAGGCTTTGCAGCCCGCGGGCGAGCATACCCTCGCCCCCGATCCCCTCGAAGCGCACCTCCGGCACAAGCTCGCGCAGACCGTCCATCAGCGCGGCCCCGAGCCGGTCGCCCGAGGGCTCCCCGGCAGTCACGAAGACGCGCATCAGGCGGCCCTTTCGCGCACCCAGAGGAACAGCCCCGCCGCGTCGAGGATCTCCACGACCCGGTCGCGCTCCAGCACCAGCACGCCGTCGGCCTCGATCACGATGCCGGAAAGGCCCGCGCGCAGCGCGCCCTCGGCCGTGGCCGGGCCGATGGTGGGCAGATCCACCCGCCGATCCTGGTGCGGCTTCGGCACCTTGTAGAGGATGCCGGCCCGCGCGCCGGGCGGGCGCCCGTCCTCGCCGCCCAGCCAGTCGGCCGCCACGCCGAGCGCGTCGCCCACCACGTCGGCGCCCCAGCTCAGCGGATCGACGGCCTCGGAGGTGTGCGGCGGGATCGGCCGCGCGAGCCGCGCCAGCATGGCGTCGGTGCCGTCCGGCCCTTCGCGCGCGATCTCGTGCTCTCCGGCCACGACGCAGGCCTGGCCCACATCCGCCGCGGCCATTTCGGCCACGACGCGCGCACCGATCTGCGCCTCGGCCTCGGTGCCGGGGGCGGGGCGCGACCGCGTCGGGACACCCGCCTCGGGCAGAAGCGACGGCGCGGCCTCGTGGGCGCCGAGCACGGTGAAGCCCTGCGCCTCGAAGATCGCCACCGCGCCGCGCAGCGCCCCGTCATCGCCGCGGCCGAGCGCCTCCATCATGACGGGCACGAGCGGCATCGTCGCCGCGTCGATGGCCGCGGGGTCCATGCGCGGACGGCGGATCGCGCCGCAGAAACAGACCTGCGTCACGCCCCTGTCCCGGAGCGTTTCCAGCAGCGTGCCGAGATGTTCCAGCCGGAAGGTGATGTCGGCGGCGATCCCGTCGGGCGGAAAACCCTCCAGCGCGCAGACCAGCGGGCGCTCTGCCTGCGCCTCCGCCACGGCCCGGGGCAGCGCCCCCTCCCCCGCGATCAGTGCCAGCATCCTCGCGCCCTCTCAGCCCGGTGTCAGGAAGGACCGGTCACTGCCGGCCAGGACGAAATCCACGATCTGGCGGACATAGTCGCTCGCGGTTTCGTCGCCCAGCCGGCGCGCGCGGTCCTGGAACGCGCCTTCGCCCTGCGCGAGCATCTGGAACGCGGCCCGCAGCGCGGTGATGTCGTCGCGCGACACGCCGCGGCGCTTCAGCCCGACCAGGTTCAGCCCGTCGAGCCTGCCCCGCGGCGCCTGCACCAGGCCGTAGGGGATGACGTCGTTCGTCACCATGGTGACCGCGCCGATGATCGCGCCCTGGCCGATGCGCACCCACTGGTGCACGCCCGAAAGCCCGCCCACGATCACGTCGTCCTCGAGCACGCAATGCCCGGCGAGCGCGGCATGGTTCACGAGGATCACCCGGTCGCCCACCTGGACGTCATGGGCGACGTGGGCGCCGGCCATGAAAAGCCCGTCGTCGCCCACCCGCGTGACGCCTCCGCCGCCCTCGGTGCCGGCGTTCATGGTGACATGCTCGCGGATCCGGTTCCGCGCCCCGATCTCGAGCCGCGTGCGCTCGCCCTTGAACTTCAGGTCCTGCGGGATCTCGCCGATCACGGCAAAGGGAAAGATCGACGTCCCGGCGCCGATGCGCGTGTCGCCCGTGACGACGACATGGGACTTCAGCTCCACCCCCTCGGCGAGGCGCACCTCGGGGCCGACATGGCAGAACGGTCCGATCGCGCAGCCGGCGGCGATCACCGCGCCCTCTTCCACCACGGCGGAGGGATGGACGCGCGCCTCGGGCGAGATCGACATCAGCCCGCGCTCCCCTCGATGTCCATCATGGCCGAGAACTCGGCCTCGGCGGCCAGTTCGCCCGCCACCTCGGCGCGGCCCTCGAATTTCCAGACCTTGCCGCCGGGCCGGCCGCGCAGCGTGCGCAGGCGCATTTCCACAACGTCGCCGGGCACGACCTTGCGCCGGAACTTGCACTTGTCGATCCCCATGAAATAGATAAGCATTTCCTTGTCCGCGAGGTCGAGCGACGTGCCCACCATCACCGCCGCCGTCTGCGCCATCGCCTCGATGATCGTGACGCCGGGCATGATCGGCTGGCCGGGAAAATGGCCCTGGAAATGCGGCTCGTTCATGGTGACGTTCTTCAGCCCGAGCGCCGAACTGGTCCCGTCGATCTCCACGACCCGGTCCACCAGGAGGAACGGGTAGCGGTGCGGCAGGATGCGCTGGATTAGCTGGATGTCGGCAGTCGCGAGCTCGGTCATTCTCTCTCCCCGGGCGATTTGTTCCTCCCCTAGCAAGGGGGGCGTGGCGGGACAAGCTGGGCTAGTCGCGGTCGCCGTCGGCGCCGGGAGCGGACGGCGTCTCGGCCGTGTCCCCGGGCGGCGGCGCCTCGGGCAGGGACGGCGCGGCCGGGTCATCGGCAGAGAGCCCGTCACCGATTTCCGCGTCGATACGCGCGATCGCCTGATCGGTGACGTCGATCACCTCCGCGCTCATGAAGATGGATCCACGCTCGAGGATCACCGCCGCTCCGGCCTCGCGCATCAGCCGTTCCAGCACCGGTTGCGCGGCGGCCAGGAACGCCCGGCGCGCCTCCTCGTTGCGCAGCGAGAGCATCCGCGCCTTCCCGTCCTGCTCCCGGCGGATGCGCTGCACCTTCTCGTCGAACGCATCGGCCAGCGCGCGAAACTCGTCGGGCGCAAGCGTCTCGCGCTGCTCGGTGAGGCGTTGTTCCTCGGCGGTGAGTTCGGTCTCGATGCGGCGGTTCTCGGCGGCAAGGTCCGCGCCTTGCCGCTCGAGCTCTTCGGTCACGCGCCGACCGAAGGCAGACTCCGCGAAAAGCCGCTCCGGTTCCACCGTCAGGATCGGGCTCTGAAGACGCGCGGGCGCCGAAAAGGGCTGTTGCTGCGCCGCGGCCCACGGCACCCAGGCCAGCGCCGCCACGAGCAGCGCGGCGAGGGAGCGGCTCAGCCCGCGGGCCATGACCTCAGAACTGGGTCTGGATGGTGAAATCGAAGTTCTGCGTCTCGTCGAAGGGTTTCTTCTGCAACGGCTCCGAGATGTTGAACCGCAGCGGCCCGATCGGCGTGTCCCAGAAGATCGAGACGCCGATGACGGACCGCACCGTGAAATCCTCGTAGAGGACATCCGGCGAGCTGGTGTCGAGCCCCCAGAGCGACCCCACGTCGTAGAACACGCCGCCCGAGATGCCGTATTCCTCGGGCAGGCCGAGCGGAAACTCGGCCTCCAAGCGCGCAACGGCGTATTTGTCGCCGCCAAGCGCGTCGTCTGTCGTGGCCGTCACTTCGCGCGGGCCGATACCGTCGGTGGTGAAGCCGCGCAGGCGCCGGGGGCCGAGGAAGAAGCGGTCGGTCACGCGGCTGGACCCGTCGCTGTAGTTCAGCACGCCGCCTTCCAGCGTGGCCCGCAGCGTCACTTCTTCGCGTAGGATGCGGGTCTGCGCCACCGCCCGCGCCGTGGTGCGCACGAAGGTATCGTCGCCGCCGAGCGCGGCGAAGTCCTGGCCGAATTGCAGAAGGATGCCCGAGTTCGGGTCGAGCCCCGTGCGGCGGGTATCGTAGCTGTAGGTGTAGCCGACGGAGCTGTTGAAGACCTCGCCGCGATCGGCCTCGTCCTGGATGAGCGGTCCGACCGCGGAGGGATCGTCGAGCGAGATGTCCGAGCTTTCGGCGGTGTAGCGCACCTGAAGCCGCCCATTCTCGGAGACGGGGAAAGTGAAGGACGGCTGAAACCGCCCGATCGCGGTGTCGTAGCTGGACAGGAAGCTGTCCGTTTCCCGGTAGGAGAGTTCGAGATCGAAGCGCAGGTCGCGGCCCAGGAAGGCAGGCTCGCCGAAGGTGAAGGAATATTCCTGGTTCTCGTCGGTCGTGGACAGCTGGAAGCCGATGCTCTGCCCACGTCCCAGGAAGTTGCGCTCGCGGAAGCCGACGGTCGCGCCCAGCCCGCCCTCCGTGGAGTAGCTGGCGCCGAAGGAGATCGAGCCGGTCGGCTGCTCCTCGACGTTCACGTCGATGATGACCTGATCCTCGGAACTGCCCTCGCGGGCCTCCACCTCGGCGTCGGCGAAAAGCCCGAGCGCGCGGATCCTTTCGGCGCTCTGGCGGATCTCGCGCGGGTTGAACGGATCGCCCTCCACCGCGCGGAACTGCCGCCGGATCACGCGGTCGAGCGTGGCGGTATTGCCCTCGATGTCGATACGCTCGACAAAGATGCGTTCGCCGCGCACGAGCGCGAAGTCGATGTCGAGCGTCAGGTCGCGGTCGTTGCGGACGACGCGCGGCTCGACCCGCACGAAGTTGAGCCCCTCCTGCACCGCGAGCCGCTCCAGCCGGGCGATGTCGCGCTCGACGTCGAGCGGCGAATAAACGGAGCCGGGGCGTGTCCGAAGCGCCGCCTGGAACAGGTCCGGATCGACATCGGGCAGGTCCGACGAGACGGTCAACTCACCGAACCGGAACTGCTGTCCCTCCTCGACGTTGAAGGTCACGAAATAGGCGTCGCGCTCCTGCGACAGCTCGGCGTTGACGGCCGTGATGCGGAAATCGACGTAGCCCCGCGATTGGTAGAAATCGTTCAGGAGCTGCCGGTCGAACTGGATCCGGTCTTCCACGAAGATGTCGGAGCGGATGATCGCGCGCAGAAGGCCCGCCTGCTTCGTGCTCAGCACCCGCCGCAGGCGGCGGTCGGAATAGGCCTCGTTGCCCACGATCCCGATCCGCTCGATCTCGATCACGCCGCCCTCGAAGATCTCGAAGACGAGGTCGACGCGGTTGTCGCTGCGCTCGATCAGGCGGGGGCGCACCGTGGCGGCCAGGCGCCCGTCGACGGCGTAGGCTTCGGCGATGCGCGCCGCGTCGCGTTCCGCCTGCACGGGGCTGTAGACCCGGCGGGATTGCGATTCCACGGCCTGCGCAAGCGCCTCGTCGTCGAGCCGGCGGTTGCCCTCGAAGGCGATGCGGTTGATCGTCGGGTATTCGTCCACCACGATCACGAGCTCGCTGCCCCGCGGGATGATTTCCACGCTTTCGAACAGACCGGTCTGAAGAAGGCGGCGATTGGCGGCGTTGATCTCCCCGGCGGTGACGGTCTCGCCGCGGGGGATCCCCGCGTAGCTCAGGATCGTGCCGGGCTCGATACGCTGGTTGCCCTCGATCGTCACCGAGGCGAAGCTGTAGGTCTGCGCGCCCGCCGGCAACGGCGCGACGAGAAGCGCGGCCGCAAGCGTCAAAGGCAGCGCGATAGACGCCTTGAGGGCGGGGATTCTGCCGCTGCCCGTCGCTTTATCGCCCTTTACAGCGAACACCCGTGTCACGCTCATGCCGCCACCCGTCCAGACGCCCCATTTGGTAGTTGTGGGTATAGCGATTGCGGGATGTTGTCAAAGCGCGGAACCGGTTTCGGTGACAGCCCGGCGCAAGCGTTGCCGCAAGGGCGCGCCCGGCGTCGGAACGCGCCGGCGCGGGGCATCGAACACGCCGTCCAGAGCTGTCAGAGAGTTGCGAGAAACGCCCCCAGCATCAGGCCGAGAAGAATCGCCGCCGGGAACAGCAGACGATCCCAGCTGAGTCTGAGAAGCAGGCCAAGCCCGCGCGTATCGATGCTGTGCAAGTGCATGGGTCCGCTCCTTGCAAGGTTTCAAGCCTCCACAGAAGATCAGGAAAATCTGGCAGGAGTTGGACCGTTTCGGGGCGGCTTTTCAACAGGCCGCCCCGACCGCAGGGATCAGGGGCAGAAGATGTCGTTGGTCAGCGCGAACGCCATCAGCCCCAGGATCAGCACCAACCCGGCCCCCATCAGGACCTGCAATGCCTGATCGCTCGGCGGACGCCCGGCCACGGCCTCGTAGGCGTAGAAGACGAGGTGACCGCCATCCAGCACCGGGATCGGGAAAAGGTTGAGCAGCCCGACCGCCGTCGACAGCACCGCGATGAACCAGATGAAGCTCGTCGCGCCCTGGGCCGCCATGGCGCCCGAGGTTTCGGCGATCCCCACGGGCCCCGACAGATTGCAGGTCGAGATCGCCCCCGTGATCATGTGCCACAGACCGGAAAGCGACCCCTGGATGATGGTCGCGGTCTGGGCGACACCCGAGGTGAAGGCCTCCACCGGGCCAACGATTTCCGTCGCCGGCTCAAAGGCCAGCCCGCCGACGATTCCGATGCGCCAATGCGTGATGAAGCCGCCGTCGGGTTGCGGCTCGTCCATGCGCTTGGGCGCAAGGGTCATCTCCATGGTCTCGCCCGCGCGCCAGACGGTCAGCGAAAGTTCCGCGCCGTCGGAACTTTCGACGACCTCCCTGAGCTCTTCGAAGGCGACGATCGGCTCCCCCTCGACGGCGGTGACGACGTCGCCGGCGCGCAACCCGGTCTCGAAGGCGGCCGAGCGCGGTATCACCTGCGTGACCACGGGCGGATAGGGATAGGGCCCCTCCACGACCATGTCCGACCCGTCGCGGCGCACGCGGAAATCGATCAGCGCCTCGCGGGGCACGTTGTCGGCGAAGGACTGGAACCCCTCGGGGGTGTCGAAGGCCGGCGGGGGCGTGCCCGCGATCGCGAGGATCTCGTCGCCCTCCTGCAGCGCGCCGGCCACCGGAAGCTCGCGGATCTCGCCCACCGTGAGGGGCTCCACCGGCGCGCCGCGCAGCATGAAGACGCCGGTGAAGATGAGGATCGAGAGCGCGAAGTTGAACGCGGGCCCCGCCGCCACGGTGAGCGAGCGCGCCCAGAGCGGCGCGCCGGCCATCGTGTGGCGCTTCTCTTCCTCGTTCATCCGGGACAGTTTCTCGGGGTCGGTGCCGCTTGCCGCGTTGGCGTCGCCCTTGAACTTGACGTATCCGCCAAGCGGCAAGGCTGCGATCTGCCAGCGCGTCCCGCGCCGGTCCATGCGCGTGAAAAGCACGGGGCCGAACCCGAGCGAGAAGACCTCCGCCTCGATCCCGGTCCAGCGGCCGACGATGTAGTGGCCGTACTCATGGATCGCCACGATCACCGAAAGCGCCACCACGAAGGCCAGAAGTGTCCAGAGAAGCCCGCCGAATTGCGGGACGAGAGAGATGAAATCCACGTGTCAGCCCCTATGCCGCTCGTTCCGTCATGACCCTCTCGGCCTCATCCCGGGCGAGATGGTCTGCCGCGAGCACCTTATCAAGGTCCATCGCGGCGTCATTGTGACCAAGGCGGGCACAAACCCTGTCGAGAACCTCTTCGACGACGCCCGCCATGCCGGTGAAGCCGATCCGCCCCGCGAGGAACCCGTCGAGCGCGCATTCCTTGGCCGCGTTGAAGGCCGCGCCCGAAAGGCCGCCCGCCGCCATCACGTCGCGCGCGAGACGCAGCGCCGGGTAGCGCGCAAGATCCGGCGCCCGGAAGGTCATCTGCCCGATCGCAGCCAGGTCCAGCCGCGCGACCGGCAGCGCGCGCCGCTCGGGCCAGTTGAGCGCATAGCCGATGGCGTGGCGCATGTCGGGCGGGCCGACATGCGCCATGAGCGCCCCGTCCGCGAAGCCCACCAGCGCATGGATGAGCGATTCCGGGTGGATCACGACCTCGATCCGCTCGGGCGGTATGCCGAAGAATTCCTTCGTTTCAATGACCTCTAGGGCCTTGTTGAACATCGACGCGCTGTCGATGGTGATGCGCTGGCCCATGTCCCAGTTGGGATGCGTCGCCGCTTCGGCAGGCGTGGCGTGGGCCAGCCGCTCGAGCGGCCAGTCCCGGAACGCGCCGCCCGAAGCGGTGATGATGACGCGCTCCACCGCCGCCATGTCCTCGCCCACGAGCGCCTGGAAGACTGCCGAGTGTTCGCTGTCCACCGGCAGGACGCGCGCGCCGTGCCGCTGCGCCGTGGCCATCACCAGCGGGCCGGCGCAGACCATGCTTTCCTTGTTGGCCAGCGCCAGTGTCGCGCCCTGCCCCAGCGCCGCAAGGCCGGGAGCAAGCCCCGCCGCGCCCACGATGGCGGACATCACCCAGTCCGCCGGCCGCGACGCGGCCTCCACCAGCGCGCCCTGCCCCGCGGCGGCCTCCACGCCCGAGCCCGCAAGCGCGGCGCGCAGGTCCTCCAGAAGATCCTCGTGGGCCGTCACCGCGATCTCGGCCCCGAGCCGCCGCGCATCCTCGGCCAGCCGCGCGACGTTGCGCCCGCCGGTGAGCGCCACGACATCGAATTCCCCGGGCGCGCGCGCTACCAGATCGAGCGTGTTCTGCCCGATCGAGCCCGTGGCGCCCAGAACGCTGATCCGCCGCATCACAAGCCCCCCGGAAGCGCCATCAGGGCCCTGAGGGCGAGGACCATGACCGCCGCGCCGATCATCGCGTCGAACCGGTCCATGAGCCCGCCATGCCCCGGCAGGAGCGCGGAACTGTCCTTGACGCCGACATGGCGCTTCAGCGCGCTTTCGGCGATGTCGCCGGCCTGCGCCGCGACGGCGACGGCGACCGAGACGGCGGCGAGCGCCGCCCCCGCGCCCGTCGACCCGGCGAAGGCCAGCCCCGCGAGCGCGGCGGCCGCCCAGCCGGCAACCGTGCCGGACCAGGTCTTCTTCGGGCTCACCCGCGGCCAGAGCTTCGGCCCGCCGAGCCGCCGCCCGGCGAAATAGCCTGCCACGTCGCTCGCCACGACGACAGCGACGAGCCAGAAGACCGCGATCGCGCCCCCATCGGCCCGCAAGTGAAGCAGGCTCGCCCCGGCCAGCATGAAAAGCAGCGTGAACACTGCCGCGAGCGGGCCACGCGGGCCGAGAAGCGCAAGGATGGCGACGGGCGGCGCGAGAAGCAGCGCCGCCGTGGCCCAGCCCGGCAGCGCCGTGGCCGCCGCGGCAAGCGCGAGCGCCGCGGCCGCGCCAAGCGCCGAGGCGGTGCCCGGCCGACCGGGCGCCAGCATGCGCGCAAGCTCCCAGGTCATGCCGCCCGCGAGAACCGAGACCAGAAGCGTGAAAAGCACGCCCCCCGCCCAGAGCGCCACCGCGCCGGCTGCGGCCAGCGCGGCGGCGGTGCCGATCCGGACGGACAGGTCGTCCCAGATACCGGCGGTGCCGCTCATGCCCGCACCGCGCCGAAACGGCGATCCCGCGCGGCGAAGGCGCGGATCAGCCGCCCGAACTCCGCCTCGGTGAAATCCGGCCAGAGCGTGTCGATGAACTCGTATTCGGAATAGGCCGATTGCCACAGCAGGAAGTTGGAGATGCGCGCCTCGCCCGAGGTGCGGATGACCAGGTCGGGATCAGGCAAGACGCAGGTGTCGAGGTATCGCGGCAGCGTCTCCTCGTCGACGTCCGCGGGTTTCAGCCGTCCCGCCGCGACGTCCTCGGCCAGCCGCCGCGTGGCGCGGGCCACCTCGTCGCGCCCGCCGTAATTCAGCGCGATGGTCAGGTTGGTGCCGGCGCAGCCCGCGGTCAGAAGCTCGAGCTCGTCCATCAGTTCGACCAGCTTGTCGTCGAGCCGCACCCGGTCGCCGATGAACCGCACGCGCACGTCATTGGCCAGAAGCGCGCGCGCCTCGCGCCGGATGTAGCCGCGAAACAGGTTCATCAGGCCCGAGACCTCGATCTGGGTCCGCTTCCAGTTCTCCGTGGAAAACCCGAAAATCGTCAGGTACTTCACCCCGTAACGCGGGCAGGACTCGACGATCTCGCGCACCCGGCGGGCGCCGGCGTGGTGCCCGTAAAGGCGCGGGCGCCCGCGCATGGTCGCCCACCGGCCGTTGCCGTCCATGATGATGGCGACGTGGTGCGGGCCCGGCATCAGGGCGCTGTCTGCGGCGTCCTCGGCCATGCGCCCTTTTCTCTCAGACCTGCATGATCTCGGACTGCTTGCTCTCGAGCGCCTCGTCCACGGCCTTGGTGTAGCGATCGGTGAGGCCCTGCACCTCGTCCTCCCAGAGCTTCTGGTCGTCCTCGGGCATGCCCTGCGCCTTGGCCTTCTTGATCTGGTCCATGCCGTCGCGGCGGATGTTGCGGATCGAGACGCGCGCGTGCTCGGCATACTGCGCGGCCACCTTTCCCAGTTCGCGCCGCCGCTCCTCGTTGAGTTCGGGGATCGGCAGCATGATGATCGTGCCGTTGAGCTGCGGATTGATGCCGAGGCCGGATTCGCGGATCGCCTTCTCCACCTTGCCGACGAGCGACTTGTCCCAGACGTTGACGGTGATCATGCGCGATTCCGGCACGTTGACCGTGCCGACCTGGTTGATCGGCGTCTTCTGGCCGTAGGCCTCGACCATCACGGGCTCCAGCATCGAGGCCGAGGCGCGCCCGGTGCGCAGGCTCGCGAATTCGGTGCGGAGCGAGGACATCGCGCCCTCCATGCGGCGTTCGAGGTCCGCGATGTCGATCTCTAGGTCTTCTTCGGACATGTGCTCTTCTTCTTCGCTGGAAGCTGATGCTCGACGCGTATACTCCGCCACGCGCCGTTTTGTATAGGCGTCGGCGCGAAAAGTTGCGCCGCCGCCGCTTGCGCGCGCCCGCGTCAGTCGGTGACGAGGGTGTGGGTCCCCTCGCCCGCGAGCACCCCGCGGAAGCCGCCCGGCTCGTCGAGCGAAAAGACGATGATCGGAAGGTTGTTGTCGCGGGCCAGCGCGATGGCCGAGGCGTCCATCACCTTGAGATGGTCGGACAGCACCTGGTCGTAGGTGATGCGGTCGAAGCGCCGGGCCCCGGGGTTGGTGAGCGGGTCGCTGTCATAGACGCCATCGACCTTGGTGCCCTTGAAGATCGCCTCGCAGGCCATCTCGTTGGCGCGCAGCGTGGCCGCGGTGTCGGTGGTGAAATAGGGGTTGCCGGTGCCCGCGGCGAAGATGCACACGCGCTTCTTCTCGAGGTGGCGCACCGCGCGCCGGCGGATGTAGGGCTCGCAGATCTCGTCCATCCGGATCGCGCTGATCACCCGCGTGAAGACGCCCAGCGTCTCGAGCGCCGACTGCATGGCGAGCGCGTTCATCACGGTGGCGAGCATCCCCATGTAGTCGGCCGTCGTGCGCTCCATCCCCTGGGCCGATCCCTGCAGCCCGCGGAAGATGTTGCCGCCCCCGATCACCATGCATATTTCCACGCCCATCTCGTGGACCGACTGCACCTCGCGCGCGACGCGCTCGACCGTGGGCGGGTGCAGACCGTAGGCTTGCGGGCCCATCAGCGCCTCGCCGGAGATCTTGAGCATGACGCGCTGGAAACTGGGTCGGACGGGGGATGGGGCCATGTTGCGCGCGCTCCGGCTGGTGGCATAGGGTCGGGCGCAAAATGTCGGAAATCGCGGCCGGGTTCAATGCGCCCTGCGCGCGGCCGGAGGCGAACCTGAAAAAGAGGCGGCAGAACACTGGAACTGAAGGATATTCCCGCCGATCTGCCTGTGCTCATCGTCGGGCCCACCGCGTCGGGCAAGTCGGCGCTGGCGCTCGAGATCGCGCGCCGGCAGGGCGGCGTGATCGTGAACGCCGACGCGATCCAGGTCCATCGCAGCTGGCGCGTGCTGACCGCGCGGCCCTCGAAGGCCGAGGAGGCGGAGGTGCCGCACGCGCTCTACGGCTTCCTGCCGCCGGGGTCCGATTACTCGGTGGGCCAGTGGCTGCGCGACCTCGAACCGATCCTCGCCGGCCCCGACCGGCCGATCGTGGTGGGCGGCACCGGGCTCTATTTCTCGGCGCTGACCGAGGGGCTGGCGGAGATCCCCGAGGTGCCGCCCGAGCTGCGTCAGGAGGCGGCAGCCCGCCTTGCCGAGGGGGGGCTCGGCGCGCTTCTGGCCGAACTCGACGCCGCGACGGCGGCCCGGATCGACACCGCGAACCCGCGCCGCGTCACGCGGGCGTGGGAGGTGCTGCGGGCGACGGGGCGCGGCCTTGCCGACTGGCAGGACGACACCCCGCCGCCGCGGCTTGCGCTGTCGCGCACGGTGCCGATCCTCGTCGATGCGCCCAAGGCCTGGCTCTCGCCCCGGATCGAGGCGCGCTTCGACGCGATGCTCGAAGGAGGCGCGCTCGAGGAGGCGCGCGCGCTTCTGCCGGTGTGGTCGCCGGACCTGCCGGCGGCGAAAGCCATCGGCGCGGCCGAACTCGTCGCCCACCTCAGGGGCGAGATGTCGCTCGACGCGGCGCGCGCGGCGGCCACCGTGGCCACGCGGCGCTTCGCGAAGCGCCAGCGGACCTGGTTCCGCGCGCGCATGCGGGGCTGGACGCGACACCGGCCCGAATCCGCTGACGCCTGATGCGGCCGGCGCGCGGGGTTTGCATCCCCGCGCCGGATGCGGATACCACCGGGCTCGCCGGCTGCCCGAAATCGCCCTCGAGAAGGACCGCCCCGCTTGACCCCTTCGAACGCTCCGCGCCCGACGAGTTTCGCCCAGCCGATGACGCCCGCCGCGCCGCCCGCGTCGCCCCGCTGCATGACGATCGCGCAGCTCGCGCCCCGCGGGGGCTGGCAGCTCGGACTGATGCATGACCGGCCCGAGCACCTGTTGCTCTGGACGACGAAGGGCCAGGGCCGCGTGACGGTGGACGGCCTGCGCCGGGGCGTTTCGGTGCACAACGCGATCTTCCTGCCGGCAGGCACGCTTTTTTCCTTCGAGATCGGCGCCCAGGGCTTCGGACAGGCGGTCGCGATGACGCCGCGCGCGGATGCGGCGCTGCCCGACGCGCCGTCGCATCTGCGCATCCGCGACGCCTTCGCCCAGAGCGAGCTGACCGCGCTGCTGGAGGCGATGCAGCGCGAACAGTCCGGCGGACGCGCCTTCGCGGCCGAGGCGCTCTCCGCGCATGCCGCGCTCGTCTCCGTCTGGCTGCGTCGCCAGCTCGCCGCGCAGGAGACGCCCGCGCCCGAAACGGCCGCGCAGCGGCTGGTCCGGCGCTATTGCCGGCTCCTCGTTCAGGGCTTCCGCTCCGAGCGTGTGATGGCCGACTATGCCGCGCAGCTCGACGTCACGCCCACCCACCTGTCCCGCGTCTGCAAGGAGTGCGCGGGGCTGAGCGCGGCGGACCTGCTGACCCAGCGCACGCTCCACGCCGCCAGAAGCGCGCTTGCCGAGCCCGTGCCCAGCGTGCAGGAGATCGCGCAGGCGCTCGGGTTCTCCAGCGCGGCCTACTTCACGCGCTTCGTCCAGCATCACACCGGGCAGACGCCCACCGCACTGCGCCGCGCGTCCCAGCAGGCAAATCCCGCCCGGGCGCGTTGACCCGAGGCCGGCGGCCCGTTATGTCGCGTTTGGACCAGATGGATGTCGCTTTCCGACAGCGAATTGCCGAAAGCAGGCGTTGACGCGGGCGCTCGGCTCGTGCCCAATGCTTCGTCAAGGGGTCGATCCGGCGGATCGAAGGCCGTGATCGAACGCGGCCGGGAGGTGCCCGGATCGTACGCCGCCAAGAATGAACAAAAGTGTCTATCCAGACCGCAGACAGGAGAGTTCCATGACCCATCCGACGATCAACGGCAAACCGGTGCATCCCGCGGCGATCATGTACGCCGAGGAGTTCAAGGCCGGCAAGCTCAGCCGGCGGGAATTCCTCGCGCGGGCCTCGTCGCTCGGCGTCACGGCGGCGGGCGCCTATGCGCTCGGCGGGCTCGGCCGCCCGGCCGCCGCGCAGGCCACGCCACAGGACGGCGGCACGCTGCGCGTCCAGATGGAGGTGCGCGCGCTCAAGGATCCGCGCACGGCGGACTGGTCGCAGATCGCCAACGTCTACCGCGGCTGGCTCGACTACCTCGTCGAGTACCAGGCCGACGGCACGTTCCGCCCTATGCTCCTCGAAAGCTGGGAGATCAACGAGGACGCCACCGAGTACCAGATCAAGGTGCGCGAGGGCGTGACGTGGAACAACGGCGACGCCTTCACCGCCGAGGACGTGGCCCACAACATCCGCCGCTGGGGCGACAAGGAGGTCGAGGCGAACTCGATGGCCGCGCGCGTGGCCTCGCTCATCGACGACGAGACCGGCCAGATCCGCGAGGGTGCGATCGAGGTGACGGGCACCCATACGCTGACCCTTCGCCCCAGCGTGCCCGACATCACCCTCATCGCCGGTTTCGCCGACTATCCCGCGGCGGTCGTTCACCCGAGTTACAACGGCGAGAACCCGACCGATGTGCCGATCGGCACCGGCCCCTTCCTGCCCGAAAGCCACGAGGTGGGGATCCGCTCCGTCCTGGTGCGCAACGAGGATCACCGCTGGTGGGGGACCGACGTCTACGGCGGCCCTTATCTGGACCGCGTCGAATTCATCGATTTCGGCACCGACCCGGCCTCCTGGCTGGCCGCGGCCGAGTCCGAGGAAGTGGACATGCTCTACGAATCCGTGGGCGAGTTCATCGACATCCTCGACGCCATCGGCTGGACCAAGTCCGAGGCGGTGACGGCCAACACCATCACGATCCGTCCCAACCAGGAGGCGATGGTCGGGGACATAAAACCCTACGCCGACGCGCGCGTGCGGCGCGCCCTCGCGCTCGCCGTGGACAATGCGGTCTGCCTCGAGCTCGGCTATGCGGGTCTCGGCACCGTGGCGGAGAACCACCACGTCTGCCCGATCCATCCCGAATACGCCGATATCGGTCCCGCGCCCCACGATCCCGAGCAGGCGCGCGCCCTGATGGAAGAGGCCGGCATGGCCGATTTCGAACACGAACTGATCTCCATCGACGACGACTGGCGCAAGAACACCACCGACGCGGTCGCCGCGCAGCTGCGCGACGCCGGCATCAACGTCACGCGCGTGGTGCTTCCGGGCTCGACCTTCTGGAACGACTGGGCGCAGTACCCGTTCAGCTCCACGAACTGGAACATGCGCCCGCTCGGCGTGCAGGTTCTGGCGCTCGCCTACCGCTCGGGCGAGGCGTGGAACGAAACGGCCTACGCGAACCCCGACTTCGACGCCAAGCTGGCCGAGGCGATGTCGATCGCCGATGCCGAGCAGCGGCGGCAGGTGATGGCGGAGGTCGAGCAGATGCTGCGCGACGACGGCGTGATCATCCAGCCTTACTGGCGCTCGATCTACCGGCACTACACCGACCGGGTGGTGGGGGCCGAGATGCACCCGACCTTCGAGATCCACACCTACCAGCTGGGCCTCGCCGCCTGAGGCTGGCGCATCGGGCCGCGCCCCCGGCGACGGGGCGCGGCCACGCTCTTTCACGGCGCGTCCGCGCTCAACAAGACTGACCGAGACGGACCGGCACAAGGTTCGCGAAGGTCCGACCGACAGGGGATTGGATGGGACTTTTCTTCCTGAGGCGGCTGTGGGTGATGATCCTCACGGCGCTGTGCCTGACCTTCATCGTCTTCTTCCTGACGAACCTCTACCCCAACCTCGAGAAGCTCGCGAAAACCCAGGGCAACATGCGCATGACCGACGCCGAGGTCACGCAGTGGCTCGACAACCGCGGCTATCTCGCGCCGGTGCCGGTGAAATACGCCCAGTGGCTCGGCGTGGCGCCGGGCTGGACGCGCGACGACACCCGCAACGGCGAGGCGGTGGTGCGCGGGCGGTGCATCGACGGCGCGGTCACGCCCGAGGAAGCGGCCGAGGCGCCGCGCTTCTGCGGCGTGCTGCAGGGCGACTGGGGCTATTCCACCGTGTTCCGCCAGCCCGTCGCGGGCATCATCGGCGAGCGGCTGGGGCTGACCGGCCGGCTGATGCTGTGGACGATGATCCTGATGGTGCCCTCGGCGCTCGTTCTGGGCGTTCTGGCCGGGATGCGCGAGGGCTCGCGCACCGACCGCACGCTCTCGACGGTCGCGATCACCACGACGGCCACGCCGGAATACGTCTCGGGCGTGATCCTGATCGCGGTCTTCGCCTCCTCCGCCGTCGGGCTCAGATGGTTCAAGGGCACCGCCACCTCCGCGATGGAGAACCCGAATTTCGAGAACTTCTTCCTGCCGGTGCTGACCATCGCGCTTTACGGGATGGGGTACATCGCGCGGATGACGCGCGCTTCCATGGCCGAGGTGATGACGGCGCAGTACATCCGCACCGCGCGGCTGAAGGGCGTGTCCTTTCCCAACATCGTGTTGCGCCACGCGCTCCGGAACGCGCTCATCGCGCCCTTCACCGTCATCATGCTTCAGTTCCCGTGGCTGCTGAACGGCGTCGTGATCGTCGAGACGCTCTTCAACTACAAGGGCTTCGGCTGGACGCTGGTGCAGGCGGCGGGCAACAACGACATCGAGCTGCTGCTCGCGGTCTCGGTTGTGTCGGTGGTTGTGGTGCTGGTCACCCAGCTCATTTCCGACATCGGCTACGTCTATCTCAACCCGCGCATCAGCGTCGCCTGAGAGGGAGGGCAGGAACATGGAACCGCTTACCTGGACCGGCGATCTCGGCTCCGTCCTCACCCCGACCATGATGGCCGCCGTCGCGGTCTTCGCGCTGGCCCTCCTGGCCAACTGGGCCCTGTCGCTCGTGGGCGCGAAGTCGGGCGAGATCGCCTACGAGAACGGCGAGGCGGTGATGCTCAGCCGCGCGCCGCTCGACTACACGCTCATGGCGATGAAATTCGCGATCCTGCTCTTCCTGGCCTGCTGCGCCGCCTATGTGGTGGCGGGCATGGTCATCGGGAACCTGGAGACGGTGGGGATCATCGGCGCAATGGCGGGCCGCCTGACCCCGGTCTGGATCGCGCTCGTCCTGACCTTCGCGCTGTCGATCACCTACAAGCGCCGGCTGGGGCTTTACGGCAAGCTCTTCGACAGCATGATCGGGATGATCGGCTTCGGCATCGTCATGTTCTGGGTCTTCGCGGCCATCTTCGGCGGCCCGTTCGACATGATCGTGACCCATGGCGAGCTTCAGCAGGTCTCGGGCATGAAGAACGAGCCGCCCGGCTCGCCGGTGCCGGGCGCGGCCGAGAGCGGGCTCTACCCCTACTACCTGCTGGGCGGCGACAACCTCGCGCGGGACGTGTTCTCGCGCATGATCAAGGGCGCGTGGGAGGTGATGAAGATCGCGCCCTTCGCCACGCTCTTCGCCTTCATGGTGGGGATCACGCTGGGGCTGCCCGCGGGCTACTACGGCGGCCGGCTGGACACCTTCCTGTCCTTCCTCGCCAACCTGATCCTCGCCTTCCCGGTGATCCTGCTCTTCTACCTCCTGGTGACGCCCGAGATCGTGGAAACGGGCATCCCCGTCTTCATGGCCGCGGTCCTCTTCCTCTTCCCGATCCTCTTCGTGGCGGTGATGATCAATTCCCGCTTCTACACGCGACCGGGCGTGCGCACGCCGGTGCTGGCGGTCGTGCTGGTCCTGCTGGGCTGGCTCTACCTGTCCCTCGTCCATCAGCAGGACACGAAGATCGACTTCCTGCCCGCCTCGCTCTCCTGGTTCGACCTTTTCGACATCCCCGGCGGCATCCTCGTGGTCTTCGTCGCGGTGATGTTCGTGAACTCGCCCACCGTCTTCCGCATCGTCCGCGGGCTCGTGCTGGACATCAAGACGCGCGACTACGTGGCGGCGGCGCAGACCCGCGGCGAGGGCAAGTGGTACATCATGTTGTGGGAGATCCTGCCCAACGCACGCGGGCCGCTGATCGTCGATTTCTGCCTGCGCATCGGCTACACCACCATCCTGCTGGGCACGCTCGGGTTCTTCGGCCTCGGCCTGCCGCCGGAATCTCCCGACTGGGGCTCGACGATCAACGAGGGGCGCAAGCTCCTGTCGATCTACCTCCACCCGGCCCTGCCGCCGGCGCTGTCGCTCCTGAGCCTCGTGCTGGGCCTCAACCTGCTCGCCGACGGTTTGCGGGAGGAGTCGCTGCGCGACTAGGCCCAGAAGAAGCCCCTGCTTCTTCTGGGTTGAAAATACTCCAGGGGTCCGGGGGCGGCGCCCCCGGGCGTCCCTTGAAAAACAAGACCAGCTCCGAACGGGGAGGAAGACATGGCGAAACGGGACTATGACGGTCCGATCCTCGAGATCGACAAGCTTTCGATCTCGTTCTTCACGCGGCTGCGCGAGATCCCGGCGGTCATGGATTTCTCCGTGATGGTCCAGCCGGGCGAAGCGGTCGGCCTGGTGGGCGAGTCGGGCTGCGGCAAGTCCACCGTGGCGCTGGGGGTGATGCAGGACCTCGGCGTCAACGGCAAGATCGTGGGCGGCACCATCAAGTTCAAGGGCCGGGACATGGGCGAGATGTCCGCCGACGATCTGCGCAAGATCCGCGGCTCCGAGATCGCGATGATCTACCAGGAGCCAATGGCCTCGCTCAACCCGGCGATGCGGGTGGGCAAGCAGCTCATGGAAGTGCCGATGATCCACGAGGGCGTCTCCGAGAAGGAGGCCTACCAGCGGGCGCTGGAGGTGGTCAGCGACGTCAAGCTTCCCGACCCCGAGCGCATCCTGAAAAGCTATCCGCACCAGCTTTCGGGCGGGCAGCAGCAGCGCATCGTCATCGCCATGGCGCTCATGGCGAACCCCTCGCTGCTGATCTTGGACGAGCCCACCACCGCGCTCGACGTGACGGTGGAGGCCGCGGTCGTCGAGCTGGTGAAGGATCTCGGGCGCAAGTACGGCACCTCGATGCTCTTCATTTCCCACAATCTGGGCCTCGTGCTCGAGACCTGCGACCGGATCTGCGTGATGTATTCCGGCGAGGCGGTGGAGCGTGGCGACATCGACACCGTCTTCAACAAGATGCGCCACCCCTACACCCAGGCGCTCTTCCGCACGATCCCGCTGCCCGGCGCGAACAAGACCGAACGTCCGCTCAAGGCCATTCCGGGCAACTTCCCCCTGCCCCACGAGCGTCCCAGGGGCTGCAACTTCGGTCCGCGCTGCGACTACTTCGAGGAGGGCGTCTGCGACCAGGGCCACATCTACATGGAGGACGTGGACAAGGAAGGCACCCACGAGACGCGCTGCCTGCGCTGGAAGGACATCGACTGGGACGCCCCGATGCAGGCCGAGGCGCACAAGGGCCGCGCCGAGATCGGGCCCGTCGTGCTCAAGATGGAGAACCTGAAGAAATACTACGAGGTCGCGGCCAGCGCGCTTTTCGGGGGCGGCGAGAAACGCGTCGTCAAGGCCAACGAGACGCTGTCCTTCGAGGCGCGGGAATCCGAAACCCTCGCGATCGTGGGCGAGTCGGGCTGCGGCAAGTCGACCTTCGCCAAGGTGCTCATGGGGCTCGAGACCGCGACCGACGGGCAGATCCTGCTCGACAACCGCAACATCGAACAGACGCCCATCGAGCAGCGCGACACTAAGACCATCGCCGACGTGCAGATGGTGTTCCAGAACCCGTTCGACACGCTGAACCCCTCGATGACCGTCGGGCGCCAACTCATCCGCGCGCTGGAGATCTTCAAGATCGGCAACTCCGAGCAAGACCGGCGCGAGCGGATGCTCAGGCTGCTCGACCTCGTTAAACTGCCGCGGGAATTCGCCGACCGGATGCCGCGCCAGCTCTCCGGCGGGCAGAAGCAGCGCGTCGGCATCGCGCGCGCTTTCGCCGGCGACGCGCGCATCGTGGTCGCGGACGAGCCGGTGTCGGCGCTCGACGTGAGCGTGCAGGCCGCGGTCACCGATCTGCTGATGGAGATCCAGAACGAGCACAAGACGACGCTCATCGTGATCGCGCATGACCTGTCGCTGGTGCGCTATCTCGCGGACCGGGTGATGGTGATGTATCTCGGCCATGTCGTCGAGATCGGCGACACCGAGCAGGTGTTCGCCCCGCCCTACCACCCCTACACCGAGGCGCTTCTGTCGGCCGTGCCCATCGCCGACACCCATGTCGAGAAGAAGAGCATCGTGCTCGAGGGCGAGATCCCCTCGGCGATGAACCCGCCGCCCGGATGCCCGTTCCAGACCCGGTGCCGCTGGAAATCCAAGGTGCCGGGGAACAAGTGCGAGACCGAGGTGCCGCCGATGATCCAGCTGGCCTCGGGCCACCAGGTGAAGTGCCATCTGCCGGAAGAGGAATTCCGCCAGATGGAGCCGGTCATAACCATCGCGGCGGAGTGAGCGCGAGACGGCGACCGGGCCCCTCGGCCCGGCGCTGCCTCAGGGGCGCTCAGCGTCCCAGGATCGCCCGGACGTAGGTCTGCGTTTCGTCGAAAGGGGGAACGTCTCCGTGGCGTTTCACTGCGCCGGGGCCAGCATTGTAGGCCGCGAGCGCAAGACGCCAGTCGCCGAACGCGCGGTACTGTTCGACGAGATAGCGCGCGCCCCCGTCGAGGTTCTCGTGCGGGTCCTCCGGGTCGACGCCCAGAAGTCGCGCGGTATCGGGCATGAGCTGCGCGAGGCCGATCGCGCCCTTGTGCGAGACGGCCCGCGGGTTCCAGCCCGATTCCTGCTGCACCAGGCGCAGGAACAGATCCTCGGGCACCCCGTGCCGGCGCGCGGCCTGCCGTGCGACGGCAAGATAGGGACCGTCATAGCGCCCTTCGAAACGCGGCGCCGCCTCGTCCCACTTCGTGGGCACCTTTGCGCGCGGCGGCTGGAGCCGCACGGAGTCGTTGTATTGCCTTGCAAGCCGCGTATCGAGCAGCTTCGTCTGCGACGAGAAGATGTGCGCCCGGCTCTTGGACGACAGCACATCTGCCACCGCGAGGGTCGGCAGCGATGCAACGATCGCGGCGACGCAAAGGTTCCCTGCCCGTCTCATCGCGTGTCCTCCCTTTTCCCGGACAGAAAGACGATATCATATCCGAAGGATCTCGGCGCCCCGTTGCCGTCGAAAGGCTACGACGGATGCGCCCTGCCGGCAACAGCGCGGTCTTCCCGGCCCCGGGCAGGGGACTGGCGCGGGTCGTTTCAAGTTTTACCTTTTCTTCAGCCCCGCCGGGTGATGTAACCTGCGCGAGGCACGCAAGCGACGGAGGCGGACATGGCAGGCTCGGTGAACAAGGTGATCCTGATCGGCAATCTCGGCCGCGACCCGGAGGTGCGGTCGTTCCAGAACGGCGGCAAGGTCTGCAATCTCCGCGTCGCCACTTCCGAGACGTGGAAGGACCGCAACACCGGCGAGCGCCGCGAACGCACGGAGTGGCACAACGTCGCCATCTTCAACGAGGCGCTGGTGCGTCTGGCCGAGCAATATCTCCGCAAGGGCTCCAAGGTCTATCTCGAGGGCAAGCTCGAAACCCGCAAGTGGCAGGACCAGTCGGGGCAGGATCGCTACACCACGGAGGTCGTGCTGCGTCCCTACCAGGGCGAGATGACCTTTCTCGACGGTCGCGAGGGCAGCGGCGGCGGCGGTGGTGGCGGCGATTACGGCGGCGGCTACGGCGGGGGGTATGGCGGCGACCGGGGCGCGCCGGAACCCGCGCCCGCGGGGGGATCGAGCCGCGATTTCGACGACGAGATCCCGTTCTGAGCCGCCGCGCCGCACACCGGGCCTTGGGACGACACACCCGACCCCCTAGATACATCGCATGACCTGGTCTTTCCCAATCGGCCGGCTTTTCGGCTCCGAGCTTCGCGTGCACGCCACCTTCTTCCTGCTCCTTCTCTGGGTGGGCTGGGTGGCCTTCTCCGACGGCGGCTGGCCCGCCGCGCTGGAAAACATCCTCTTCGTGGCGGCGCTCTTCGCCTGTGTCGTGGCGCATGAGTTCGGCCACGCGCTCACCGCGCGGCGCTACGGCATCCGCACGCCCGACATCACGCTGCTGCCCATCGGCGGGCTCGCCCGGCTGGAGTCCATGCCGGAAAAACCCGGTCAGGAGATCCTCGTGGCCCTCGCCGGTCCCGCGGTCAACGTGGCGATCTGGGCGATCCTCGTGGTCGTGCTGGGCGCCGAAACCGATCTCGAGAAGCTCGCCCAGATCGAGCACACGACCGAGGGGTTCCTGGGCCGGCTCGCCCTCGTGAACCTGTTCATCGCGGTCTTCAACCTGCTGCCCGCCTTCCCGATGGACGGGGGCCGGGTCTTCCGCGCGACGCTCAGCATCTTCATGGACCGCGTGCGCGCCACGCGGGTCGCCGCGACCGGCGGACAGGTCCTGGCCTTCGCGCTCGGGCTTCTGGGCCTGACCTCCGGCAACCCGATCCTGCTGCTGATCGCCTTCTTCGTCTTCATCGCCGCGGGCGCGGAAAGCAACGACGTGGCGATGCGCGACCTTTCGCGCCGGATGATGGCGCGGGAGGCGATGATCACCACCTTCGACGCGCTCTCGCCCGACGACACGGTGTCGGCGGCGGGCGCGGCGCTGATCCGTACCACCCAGCACGAATTCCCGGTTCTGGACGCGGACGGGCAGTTCGTCGGGCTGCTCACCCGGAACGCCATCTTCGCCGAGACGGCCGAGGGCCGGACCACGCGCCCCGTGCACGAGGTGATGGAGACCGAGATCCCGACGGTGGGCCTTGGCGAGGGGCTGGAGGGCGTCTTCGACGCGATGTACCGCCAGAACGCGCCCGCCGTGGCGGTCACACGCCGCACGGGCGAGTTCGTGGGCTACATCACGCGCGAGAACGTGGGCGAGCTGATGATGTTGAACGGGCGGCGCGGTTCCTGAGGCGTCACGCGCATGTCGCACGGGCAGGGGACAGTTGGTGGCGGAACGCGCTGAGGAGACCCCGCCATGACCGGCTTCCCGCCTCCCGTCGTCTCGATCGAGGACGTGCTCGCCGATCCGGGGCTCACCGACGCAAACCCGCGGCGCCGCGAGTTTGAGGCGCGCTTCGCCTTCATCGTACGCGCTCGCCACCGAGGGCCTCGGCATCAACCTCGCCGCGGTGCCGCCACGCTCCAAGGCTTTCCCGCGGCACTACCACTACGTGAACCATGAGCTCTTCGTGATTTTCGACGGCATCGGCGTGCTCCACCACGGGGAGGAGGATCACGCGCTGAAGCCCCTCGACGTGGTGTTCATCCGCGCCGGTACCGGCATCCCCTTCCAGATCGAGAATACGGGCGATCGGGAGAGGCGCTATCTCGCGCTCTCTACCCTGATCCCCGCGGATGTCTTCCACTACCCCGACGGTGACAAGTACGGCGTCATGGCGGCCGGCACGCCCTTCCGCGACCTCGCCTCGGGCGATCTCGCGCGCTTCTCGCACTGGTTCCGTCGCGACTCGGCCGTGGGCTACTGGGACGGCGAGGTGGAAGAGGGATAGGCCGACGGGCCGCGCGCCGCCAGGGCGTCCTCCAGAACCCCGCGGACCGCCTCGGGCGGCACCTCGGAGGTGACGAAGGCGCGCCCGATGCCGCGGGCCAGCACGAAGCGCAGCCGCCCGTCCACCACCTTCTTGTCCTGCGCCATGAGCGCGAGCAGGTCATCGGCGTCGGGCAGCGGCCCGGGAATGTCTGAAAGATCGGTCTTCATGCCCATGGCCCGAAGATGGGCGCGCACGCGCCCCGGCTCCTCCTGGCTGCAAAGGCCGAGCCGGGCGGAGAGCTCGAAGGCGAGCGCGCAGCCCACCGCCACGCCTTCGCCATGGAGCAGCCGGTCGGAATAGCCGGTCGCCGCCTCGAGCGCATGGCAGAAGGTGTGGCCGAGGTTGAGCAGCGCGCGATCGCCCTGCTCGGTCTCGTCGCGCGCGACGATCCCGGCCTTCATCTCGCAGGAACGGCGCACGGCGCGGATGCGCGCGGCCTCGTCGCCCGCGGCGAGGGCGGGGCCCGCGCCCTCGAGCCACTCGAAGAAGGCGGCGTCGCCCAGAAGGCCGTATTTCACGACCTCGCCGTAGCCCGCGAGGAAATCGCGCGCGGGCAAGGTCGCCAGCGCCCCGGTGTCGGCCAGCACGAGGCTCGGCTGGTGGAACGCGCCCACGAGGTTCTTGCCATGGCAAGTGTTGATGCCGGTCTTGCCCCCCACGGAGCTGTCCACCTGCGCCAGGAGCGTCGTGGGCACCTGCACGAAGCGCACGCCCCGGCGCAGGATCGCGGCGGCGAAGCCCGCCAGATCGCCGATGACGCCGCCGCCGAGCGCCACCACGACGTCGCGCCGCTCCACCCGCTCGTCGAGCAGCCACTCCACCGCGCGGCGAAGCTGCTCCCAGCCTTTCGTCGCCTCGCCGGGGGGCAGCGCAAGCGCGGTGCAGCCGATGCCGGACGCCGCGAGCCCCGCGCGAAGCGCGTCGAGATGATGCGCGGCCACCGTCTCGTCGGTGATGACGGCGACGTGCGGGCGCGCGAGCAGCGGGCCGATCTCCGCTCCCGCGCGGGCGATGAGGCCCCGACCGATGCGGATCTCGTAGCTTCGCGCGCCGAGCGCGACGGCAACGGTCTCGATCCTGCTCATTCGGGGTCCTCCCACAGATCGGGCCGGTCCAGCAGCGCCGCCTCCACCCGCGCGGCCATCTCCTCGATGGAGCGGTCGGCGGCGCTGTCGACGACCACGTCGGCCTTGGCGTATTCCGGCTCGCGGAGCGCGCAAAGATCATCGAGCGTCGCGCGCGGATCCGCGGTGCGCAGAAGCGGGCGGGTGTCCTTGTTGCGCACCCTCTGCCAGAGCAGCGCCCGGTCGGCGCGCAGCCAGACGGACACACCCTGCGCCGCAATGAGGGCGCGGTTGCGCGCGGACAGGAACACGCCGCCGCCGGTGGACAAGACGCCCGGGGCGTCCTGAAGCAGCCGCTCGAGCACCCGGCTTTCCTTCTCGCGGAAGAACGGCTCGCCGTCGCGGGCGAAGATCTCTGCCACGGTGCGGTTCGCGGCGGCCTCTATCTCGGCGTCGCAATCGCGGAAGGGCACGCCCAACCGATGCGCGAGCGCCTTGCCGACCGCGGTCTTGCCCGCGCCCATCATGCCGACCATGACCACCGTCTTGCCGAGTGTCCTGCCCATCTGCGCCCCTTTCAGCCATCCCTCGCCGAAACGCAATCGCTCAGGGGCACTGTCGTGTGCCTGCCGAATTTGCCATATATGTTCCACAACACCCGAACAGGCAGGCAGGTCAAGGGCATGTGGCGTCTTCTCAAATGGCTGGTCTATCTCGCGTTGCTCGCGGCGATCGGCGTGGTGGCATACGCCTATATCGGGCCGTTCTTCGGCGCGGACTTCTCCGCGCCCGCCGAGGAACGGCGCGAACCGGTGATCATCGATGTGCAATAGGGTCGCCGGCGCCCTTGCCGCGCTTGCGCTGCTCGTGCCGATGCCGGGCGCGGCGCAGGAGCCCATGGCGGCGATCGAATGGCTGGAGGAGATGACCCGCGCCCCGATGGAACGCGCGCCCGGCCCCATGGGCGGCGAACCGCCGATCGCACGCAGCGCCGGCGTGCCCGACATCGCGGTCAGCCCGCTCGGCGCGCTGTCACCCGACGCCGTGGGCCTTCTGCCGACCAACGTCACGGGGTTTCCCGCGACGCTGTGGCAGGCCAGCGCCACCCGAACCCTGATCGATCTGATCGCCGCGCAGCGCGTCGAGGGTCAGCCCGCCATGCAGGCGCTGCTCTATTCGCTGCTCCTGGCCGAGGCCGCGCCGCCCGCCGACGCGGGGCCCGAGGCGCGCCTGCTTCTCGCGCGGATCGACAAGCTCCACGCGCTCGGCGCGGTGGAGCCCGCGCTCGCACTCGTCGAGCGTGCAGGTCCGTCCTCGCCGGCGCTGGCCGCGCGGTGGTTCGACCTCGCGCTTCTGGCCGGCGATCCGGT
Organism: Rhodosalinus sp. K401; assembly: GCF_041365735.1. Classification (NCBI taxonomy): domain Bacteria; kingdom Pseudomonadati; phylum Pseudomonadota; class Alphaproteobacteria; order Rhodobacterales; family Paracoccaceae; genus Rhodosalinus; species Rhodosalinus sp. K401. Next base: position 89,377 of record NZ_JBGFSI010000005.1, read on the forward strand.
GGCGGCCTGCGGCGGCCTTGAGCGTCACGCCGCCGCCGCGCCCGACTACGGGGCGCGCGTGTTCTGCCTCGCCCGGCAGGGGCGCTGGGACAGCGCGTCGGCCACGCTGGAGGCGGCGGCGGTGCTCGATGCCCTCACGCCGGTCGAGGCGGATCTCCTGCGCCGTTTCCTCGATCCCGAGGCGTTGGCGGCGCCGGAGCTGCCGCCGGGGCCGCAGCCGGACGCGCTGGACTACCGCCTGCGCGAGGCGATCGGCGCGCCGCTGCCGCCCTCGGCCCTGCCCCGCCCGTTCTCGGTGGCGGCGCTTTCGGGGGATCTGGGCTGGAAGGCGCAACTCGACGCCGCCGAACGCCTCGCACGGATGGGGGCGATTTCCGAAAACCGGCTCATCGGCATCTACATGCGGCACCAGCCGGCCGCCTCGGGCGGGGTCTGGGATCGTGTCGCGGCGGTGCAACGGCTCGACGCGGCGCTCGAGACGGGCGAGGTGGCGGCCGTCGGCGCGGCGCTACCGCCCGCGTGGCGCGCGATGCGCGACGCGGATCTCGCGGTGCCATTCGCGCGGCTCTTCGGGGCGCGCCTTGCCGCCCTGTCGCTCGACGGCGCGGCCGGCCGGATCGCGTTTTCCGCGGGACTGCTCTCGCCCGATTACGAGGCGGTGGCGCGGGGCCGCGTGCCGGACACGGACGAGGCGCGGTTCCTCGCCGCCCTGGCCGAGGGCAGACCCGCGCGCGTCGCGGCCCCCTCGTCGCGCGCCCAAGCGGTGACGCGGGGCTTCGACCGGGCGCCGCCGGACGCGCTCGCGCAGCAGCTTTCCGAGGGGCGCCTCGGAGAGGCCATCCTGCGCGCCATGGCGCTCTATTCCGCCGGGATCGCGGGCGACCTGCCCGATCTCGCCGACGCGCTGGCGACGTTGCGCGCGGTCGGCCTCGAGGACACGGCGCGGCAGGCCGCGTTGCAGGCCATGCTGCTGGCGCCCGCGCGATGACGGGCTCCGCCCCCGCCCAAGGCGACCGGCGCCGGATCTCGGCGTTTCTCGACGCGCAGGCGGCGGAGCGGGGCGCCGCCCCGAACACGCTTCGCGCCTACGACCGCGACCTGCGGGATTTCGCCGGGTGGCTGGCGGGGCGGGGCACCGACACGGCCGGTGCGGAGAAGGCCGACATCGAGGCCTACCTCGTTGCCTGTGAGGCCGAGGGGCTTTCCGCCGCGACCCGCGCCCGCAGGCTTTCGTCCATCCGGCAGCTTTTTCGCTTCATCCACGAGGAAGGCTGGCGCGGCGACAATCCCGCGCTGCGCCTCGATGGACCTGCCCGGGCGCGCCGCCTGCCCAAGACGCTGTCGCATGACGAGGTCGACCGGATGCTCGCGGCCGCCGATACCACCGGTCGCGACGCGGCGGAACGCGCCCGCAACGCCTGCCTGATGCAGCTTCTCTACGCCACGGGCATGCGGGTGAGCGAGCTTGTGGCACTGCCCGTCGCCGCGGCGCGCGGGGACCCGCGGATGCTGCTGGTGCGCGGCAAGGGCGGGCGGGAACGCATGGTTCCGCTCTCGCCGCCCGCGCGCGACGCGCTCGCCCGCTGGCTCGCGCTGCGCGACGCGGCGGCGGCGCGGGGCGCCGAGGGCGGGCAGCCGGACTCGCCCTGTCTCTTTCCCTCGCGCGCCAGGTCGGGGCACCTCACGCGAGAGCGGTTCTTCCTGATCGTGAAGGAACTTGCCCGCGCCGCCGGCGTGCCGGCCGAGCGCGTGTCGCCACACACGCTGCGTCACGCCTTCGCCACGCACCTGCTCGAGGGCGGGGCGGATCTGCGCGTGATCCAGACGCTTTTGGGCCACGCGGACCTGTCGACCACCGAGATCTACACC
>NZ_JBGFSI010000005.1:91311-197661 GCF_041365735.1 Rhodosalinus sp. K401
ACCGAGATCTACACCCATGTCCTGGAGGAGCGCCTGCGGAGCCTTGTGCTGCAGCATCACCCGCTCGCCCGCGACAGCTGAGCGGCTTGCACGGTCACGCCGCGGGCCTCATAAGAGACACCGCTTCACCACGCATCAACGGACCCGAGGATGGATCCCGCACAATCCATGATCGACACCGCCTTCTGGCTGACCTCCGGGGGCATCATCCTGCTGCTCATGCTGTCGGCCTTCTTCTCGGGCTCCGAGACGGCGCTGACGGCGGCCTCGCGGGGGAAGCTCCGCGCGCGCGCCGACAAGGGCTCTCGCGGGGCCGAACTCGCGCTCGAGATCACCGAGGACAACGAGCGGCTGATCGGGTCGGTGCTGCTGGGCAACAACCTCGTCAACATCCTGGCCGCCTCGCTCGCCACCGCGCTCTTCACCAAGCTTTTCGGAGAGTCCGGCGTGGCGCTGGCCACGCTGGTAATGACGCTGCTGGTGCTGATCTTCGCGGAAGTGCTGCCCAAGACCTACGCGATCACCAACTCCGAGGCGGCGGCGTCGCTCGTGGCGCCGATCATCCGCGTGATCGTACGGGTGTTCTCGCCGATCGTGTCCGCGGTGCGCTTGCTGGTGCGCGGGGTGCTGCGCCTGTTCGGCGTGAAGACCGACCCCGACAGCCATATCCTCGCCGTGCGCGAGGAGATCGCCGGCGCGCTCCATCTCGGCCACTCCGAGGGCGTGGTCGAGAAGGAGGACCGCGACCGCATCCTGGGCGCGCTCGATCTGGGAGAACGCACGGTGGAGGAGATCATGCTCCACCGGTCGCGCATCGAAATGCTGGACGCCGAGGCGGAGCCTTCCGAGGTTCTGCGCCAGTGCCTCGAAAGCAGCCACACCCGCCTGCCCGTCTATCGCGGCGAGCCCGAAAACATCGTGGGCGTCGTCCATGCCAAGGATCTGCTGCGCACGCTCTACAAGCGCATGTCCGCCCCCGAAGAGGCCACGCTGACCACGACGCTCCAGTCCTTCGACATCGCCGAGGTGATGATGGAGCCCTACTTCATCCCCGACACCACGGCGCTCGACGACCAGATCCGGGAATTCCTGCGGCGGCGGTCGCATTTCGCGCTGGTGGTGGACGAATACGGCTCCATCGAGGGGCTGATCACGCTCGAGGACATCCTCGAGGAAATCGTGGGCGAGATCACAGACGAGTTCGATCCCGATGGCGACCACACGATCCGCAAGGCCGAGGACGGCAACTACATCGTGGACGGCTCGATGACGATCCGCGACCTGAACCGCGCCACGGAGTGGTCGCTGCCCGACGAAGAGGCCAATACCGTGGCGGGGCTGGTCATCCACGAGGCGCAGATGATCCCCACCGTGGGACAGGTCTTTTCCTTCCACGGCTTCCGCTTCGAAGTGACCGGCCGCAAGGACAACCGCATCACGAAACTCAAGATCCGCCCGCTCTGAGCCCGCTCCGGGCGGCGGCCATGGGCGGGACCGCGCGCGTCAGCCCGCCCTGCTCGCGGCAGCGCTCGGCGCGTCCTCCTCCAACTCGTCCTCGTCGTTCACATGCGCCACCCGGGCGCCGGACTTGGATCCGGTGACCACGCCAAGGGATTTCAGCTTGCGGTGCAGCGCGCTGCGTTCCATCCCGACGAAGCTCGCCGTGCGCGAGATGTTGCCACCGAAGCGATTGATCTGGGTCAAAAGATACTCGCGCTCGAACGCCTCGCGCGCCTCGCGCAGCGGCATCGTGGCCACCGCGCCCGAAAGCACCACGCGCCCGTCCTCGGCGGTGCCCGGCGCAACTTCCTGGGGCAGTTCGTGCGCGGCGATGGGCCCGGACCCGTCGCCGAGGATGAGAACCCGCTCGACCAGATTCTTGAGCTGGCGCACGTTTCCGGGCCAGATCATCGTCTGCATGAGCGCCACCGCCTCGTCGGTGAGCTCGCGGCGCGGAAGGCCCTGCGCCTGATGGATCTCGTCCACGAAATGCCGCGCGAGCAGCGGGATATCCTCGCGCCGGTCCTCGAGCGCGGGCACCGAGATCGGCACCACGTTGAGGCGGTGATAGAGTTCCTGCCGGAAGCGGCCCGCGCCGATCTCGGCCTCGAGGTCGCGGTTGGTGGAGGAGATCACGCGCAGATCGACGCGCACCTTGTCGGCGCCCCCCACGCGCTGGAAGGTCTGGTCCACCATGACGCGCAGGATCTTCGACTGGGTGCCGAGCGGCATGTCCGCCACCTCGTCGAAGTAGAGAACGCCGCCATGCGCCTGCTCCAGCAGGCCGGGTTCCACTCCGCGGTCGGTGGTCTCGCGGCCGAAAAGCACCTCTTCCATGCGCTCGGGCGCGATCGAGGCGCAATTCACCGTGACGAACGGCGCCTGCGCGCGGCCCGACCGGGCGTGGACATAGCGTGCGGCCACCTCCTTGCCTGCACCCGCGGGGCCGGTCAGCATCACCCGCCCGTTGGATTTCGTGACCTTGTCGAGCTGGCCCAGCAGCGCGCGGAAGGCCGGGCTTTCACCGATCATCTGCGTCTCGCGGGCGTCGCGGCGCTTCAGGCTCTGGTTCTCGCGGCGCAGCCGCGAGGTTTCCATCGCGCGGCGGATCACCACCATGAGCTGGTCGATGTTGAACGGCTTCTCGATGAAGTCGTAGGCGCCCTGCTTGATCGCCGCCACCGCGATCTCGATGTTGCCGTGACCCGAGATGATGACCACCGGCACGTCCGGGTTGTCGCGCCGCACGCTTTTAAGGATGTCGATCCCGTCCATCCGGCTGTCCTTCAGCCAGATGTCGAGGATCAGAAGCCCGGGCGGCTCGGCGTTGATCGCCGCCATCGCCTCCTCGGAGTTGCCCGCCCGCCGGGTCGCATAGCCCTCGTCCTCCAGAATGTCCGCGATCAGTTCGCGAATGTCGCGCTCGTCGTCCACGATCAGGATGTCACTCATGCCCTTGCCTCTCCTCTTATTCTGCGGCCGCCGCCCGCGCGCCCCCGGCCAGCGGCAGGCGGATCACGGCCATCGCGCCGCGGTGCTCCGACCCGTCGAAGGCCGGCGCGTCCTCGAGCGTGAGGGTGCCGCCATGCTCCTCGATGATCTTCTTCACGATGGGCAGGCCGAGGCCGGTGCCCTTCTCGCGGGTGGTCACGTAAGGCTCGAAAAGCCGCGCACGGTCCTCCGGCAGGCCCACCCCGTTGTCGGCAAGGCGCACCGTCGCCCAGCCGCCCTTGGCCTCCAGCGACACGCGGATTTCTGGGACGTGTCCTTCGGGCGCGCCTTTTTCCTGCAGTGTTTCAATCGCTTCGCCGGCGTTCTTGATCAGGTTCGTCAGCGCCTGCCCGATCATGGTGGCGTCCAGTTCGGCGATCAGAGGCGTCTCGGGCAGCGCGATGTCGAAGCGCACGCTCGGCTGACCGGCCTCCTGCAACAGCGCGGCGTCGCGCACCAGCGCGACAAGGTCCTCGCTGCGCCGCTCTGGCTCCGGCATCCGGGCGAATTTCGAGAACTCGTCGACGATGCGCCTCAGGTCGTCGGTCTGGCGCACGATCACCTCGGTCATCGCGTCGAGCTGCGCGGCCTCGTCCTCCGACAACCCCTTGCGGAACTTGCGGCGAATGCGCTCTGCCGAGAGCTGGATCGGGGTGAGCGGGTTCTTGATCTCGTGGGCGATGCGGCGCGCCACGTCACCCCATGCGGCGAGACGCTGCGCCGCCACGAGATCCGTCACGTCGTCGAAGGCTACCACGAACCCTTCCAGGCTTCCATCCTCCCGGCGCCGCGGGGCGATGCGGACCAGCAGGTTCTCCAGCCGGCCCCCGCGCGAGACCTTGATCTCTTCCTGGGCCACCTCGGCGCGGCCCGAGCGCACCCGCTCGAACAGCTCGCCGAATTCCGGCACCGCGACGGAGATGGGCACGAGGCGGCGGTTTTCCTCCCAGCCCAGAAGCCGCTCGGCGGAGCGGTTGACGAAGGCCACGCGGCCCGTCGCGTCCACGCCGACGACGCCCGAGGTGACCGAGCTCAGAACCGAGTCGAACAACCGGCGGCGACGCTCGATCTGGCGCGTGTTGTCGAGCAGCTTCTCGCGCTGGATCTTGAGCTGCCGGGTCATCTGGTTGAAATACCGCCCCAGCATGGCGATCTCGTCGTCGCCCTCTTCCTCCCGGACCTGAACGTCCAGATCGCCGGAGCCCACACGCTGCGCCGCACCCGCAAGCCGGCCCACCGGCCGCGACAGCCGCTCGGCGAACCAGAGCCCCAGCCAGACCGACGCCAGGATGAGGATCACCGCGAAGCCGAGGTAGAGAAGCCCGAACTCGAAGAGCACCCGGCCGCGTTCGCTTTCGAGCTGCTGGTAGAGCCGCACGGTCTCCTGCGTCTCGTCGAGCAGGCTCAGAAGGTCCCCGTCCACCTCGCGGCTGACGTAAAGATAGCGGTCGGCGAAACGGGTCAGCGGCACGAGGGCACGAAACTCGTTGTTGTCCCAGTCCTCCAGGATCGCCACGCCTTCCGCGGCCGCCGTGTCGAAAGCCGCGCGCGCCGGTTCTTCGTAATCGAAGAGGTAGGAGCGTTCGCCCCGGGCGCGGATCTCTCCTGCGCCGTCGATCACGTAGGCCTCGCGCAGCCCGCGCTGGATCTGCGCCTGCCCCTGGGCGAGCAGAACGCGCAGGTCGCCGTCGCTCATGAGGAAGGTGGCGCGATTGTCGGATTCGAGATAGCGGGCGAGCGCGCCCGCATCCTCGGCAAGGTCGCGGCGGTGCTCTTCCTCGTAGGCCTGCGCGGCGGCGAGGCTCGAGCCCAGCACGCTGCGCACCCGGTCGGAAAACCATCCCTCGAGGCCGATATTGACGGTGAGACCGGCGAAGACGGCCACGCTGACCGTCGGGATGAGCGCCATCAACGCGAAGACGCCGGTCAGCCGCAGGTGCAGCCGCGATCCGGCCGACTGCGCCCTCCGTGCCGCGATCATCTGCACCACGCGCTGCAGCACCAGCGCGGCCACGACGAGGACGTAGACGAGATCGGCCAGCAGCACGAGACGCAGGCCGAGCGACGCCGCGCCCTGGTCGAACGGCCCCAGAACGAGGAAAGTGACCAGCGCGAGCACGGGGCCCAGGATCACCAGGCCGAGCGTCGCGGCATTCTGCACCCGCCGCTGACGGCGCAGCCGGTTCACCCGGCTCCAACTCAAGCGCTGTGCCCCAAAGGCCACGACTGTCCTCGCCTGCTCTCGGCGCCACAGGGCACCGCACCGCCACATTTTGTGGTCCTGCCGGTGCGGACAGCGGGGCTGCCGCGCCGGGGCCACGGGTCTGTTGCCCTTTTACATCAATTTGCGGCGCCGTGTCACGCGAATCTCGAGGTCGTTGACCTTCTTGCGAAGCGTATTGCGGTTGATGCCGAGAAGGTCGGCGCATTTGGCCTGGTTTCCGCCCGTGGCGTCGAGCGCGATCTCGATGAGCGGTGCCTCCACCTCGCGCAGGACGCGCTGGTAAAGGCCGGGCGGCGGCAGCATCGCGCCATGCAGGTCGAAATAGCGCCGCAGGTGGCGCGCCACCGAGGCCGAGAGCTTCTCGCCGTCGGCCCCCCGGCCTTGCAGGACCGGCTCGGTGCCCGGCTGATCGCCGAGGACCTGTTCGACCTCGGCGCGCGAGATCTCCTCGGCGCGCGAGGTCAGGCTCAGCCTGCGGACCGCGTTCTCGAGCTGGCGCACGTTCCCCGGCCAGCTGTAGAGGCGGACAAGCTCTTCCGCATCCTCGGAAAATCGCCGCCGCGGCGCGCCTTCGCGCTCGGCGCGGGCGAGGAAATGCTCGGCCAGCAGCGCGATGTCCTCCACCCGCTCGCGCAGCGCCGGGACGTGCAGGGTGGCCCCGGTGAGGCGGTAATAGAGATCCCGGCGCAGCCCGCCCTCTTCCATCGCGGCGGCCAGGTCCGCCTGCGAGGTGGCCATGAACCGCGGCACATGCTCGCCCGGCGCATCCATCATGCGCACGATGCGCGCCTGCACGTCGTCCTCGAAATCCGCGATCTCGTCGAGCAGAAGCGTGCCGCCCTTGGCCCGCGCAAGCACCCGCGCCGGACCCTCGAGCTCGCGCAGGTCCGCCGCGGCGACGGTGACGAAGGGCAGCGTGCGGCGGTCCGAGAAATCGTGGATGGCCCGGGCGATCAGCGATTTCCCGGTGCCCGATTCGCCGGTGATGAGGACCGGTATGTCGGCGTTCATGACCCGCGCCACCAGGCGGTAGAGCGCCTGCATGGCGGGCGTGCGCCCGACCAGCGGCAACTCGCCGTCCTCGGCGGGCACGTCGTCCACCGGCACCGACGGCGCGCGGCGGCGCGTCTCGAGCGCGCGGGCGGTGCGCTTCATCAGGTCCGGCAGGTCGAAGGGCTTCGGCAGGTAGTCGTAAGCCTCCGCCTCCGCGGCCTGGATCGCCGTCATGATCGTGTTCTGCGCCGAGATCACGATGACCGGCAGATCCGGGCGATCCTGGGCGATCTTCGGCAGCATCTCGAGCCCGTTCCCGTCGGGCATCATCACGTCCGAGATGACCACGTCACCCTTCCCCTCGCTCACCCAGCGCAAGAGCGTCGTCAGCGAGGAGGTGGCGTGCACCTTGCATCCCGCGCGCGTCAGCGCCTGCGTCAGCACGGTGCGGATCGTGCGGTCGTCGTCGGCGACGAGAACGGTGCCGTCCATCAGGGGGTCTCCTTCCTGGGTTGGGGCGCGCGGGCGAGCGATATGCGAAAGACGGTGCGTCCGGGCACGGAGCTGACCGAGATCCAGCCGCCGTGATCCGAGACGATCTTGCTGACGAGGGCGAGGCCCAGCCCCGTGCCGTTGTCGCGGCCCGAGACGAAGGGCTCGAAGATGTCGCCGGCCAGCTCTCCGGGCAGGCCGGGGCCGTCGTCGATCACCTCGATCTGCAGGGGCAGCGCCTGGCCGCCGCCATCGGCCCGGCGCAACTTGAAACTGTGCTCGAAATAGGTGTGCAGACGGATCGTGCCGCCCTCGCGCCCGGCGGCCTCGGAGGCGTTCTTCAGGAGATTGAGAAACACCTGAAGCAACTGGTCGGGATCGCCGAGCGCCTGCGGCAGCGAGGGGTCGTAATCCTCGACGATCGTCATGTGGGCGCCGAAGCCCAGAAGCGCCGAGCGCCGCGCGCGGTCGAGCACGTCGTGGATGTTGAGCGGCCTGAGATCGGGCGGCGTGGCATTTCCGAACTGTTCGACCTGTTCGAGCAGCTTCACGACGCGGCGTGTCTCGGCAACGATAAGATCCGTAAGTTCAAGGTCGTCCGCGCCGAGGTTCATCGACAGAAGCTGGGCGGCCCCGGCGATCCCGGCCAGCGGGTTCTTGATCTCGTGGGCGAGCATCTCGGCCATGCCGATGGCCGATTTCGCGGCCGACTTCACCGAATGGCTGACGGTCATGCGCCCGGCCAGCTCGCGCGGCGCGATCAGCAGGACCATCGCCCCCGGCGCGCCCGACAGCGGCGCAATCTGGAGGTTGCACTGAAGCGGCGGCCGCTCGCCCGTGCCGACGTCGACGTCGTTGACGAAAAGCGTGGCGTTGTCGCGGCGCGCCCGCTGGAAGCTTTCCTCGATCGGGGCGTCCACGGCCAGCCTGTCCCAGACCGGCTGGCCGGACAGGGACTTCGCGGAGGTGTTGAAGAACCCTTCGGCGGCGGGATTTGCCGCGCTGATCCGATCCGCCGCGTCGATCAGGACGGCGGGCACCGGCAGCGAGTTCCAGATCGGCCCGTCGAGGCTCATGCCGCGCGCCTTTCGCGCGGGGCGAGCGCCTCGGGCAGATGCGCCAGCACCTCTCGCGGCGCGCCGGTCAGGACGGCGCGGCGCAGCGCGGGCGCGGTTCCCGCGCCGTCCATGTACCACCCGAGATGCTTGCGCGCGACACGCTCGCCGATCTCGTTGCCGTAAAAGCTCAGCATCGCCTCGTAATGCCTTGCCACCAGATCGGAAAGCTCCCGCCCGTCGGGGGCCGCCGGCAGCGGCCGCGCGGCCAGGCGCGCGGCGATCTGCGCCAGAAGCCAGGGCCGCCCCTGCGCGCCGCGCCCCACCATCACGCCGTCCGCGCCCGATGCGCGGAGCGCGGCGCGCGCGCTCTCCGCCCCGGTGATGTCTCCGTTGGCGATCACCGGGATGCGAACCGCGGCCCGGACGCGCGCGATGGCGCGCCAGTCGGCACGTCCCTTGTAGAACTGGCACCGCGTGCGCCCGTGGATCGTGATCATCTGCACGCCCGCCGCCTCGGCCCGCCGCGCGATCTCCGGCGCGTTGAGGCACTGCTCGTCCCAGCCCAGACGGGTCTTGAGCGTGACCGGCACCGACACCGCGCCGACAACCGCCTCGATCAGGCGGAGCGCGCGCTCGGGCTCTCGCAGAAGCGCAGAGCCCGACAGCCCGCCCACCACCTTCTTGGCGGGACACCCCATGTTGATGTCGATCAGGCGCGCGCCGTTGGCTTCCACCATCCGCGCGGCGTCCGCCATCCAGCGGGGATCGCGCCCGGCAAGCTGCACGGCGGTGCCCGCCCGGTCGAAGCCCAGTTCCGCACGCTCGCGCACCCCCGGTTTCGCCTGCACCATTTCCTGGCTGCCCACCATCTCGCTCACAACGAGGCCCGCGCCGAAAGAGGCCACCAGATCGCGATAGGGCCGATCGGTGATGCCCGCCATGGGGGCGAGGAACACGGGTGGGTCGAGGGTGCGCCCTGCCAGAGTAATGCTCAACTGCCTAATCCTTGTGCACGCCCTCCAGCTAACCCGTGCCAAGGCGATGGACAAGTTGCCCGCGAAGCTTTTGACCCGCGCCACCCGCCGTCTGCCCATTTCTTGGGCGCTCGACGCCGGGACATTGCCTTGCGTCGAAGCAGCGCCTAGACAACCGGCAGGCAAAGCCGGGAGACGCCATGCGCATCGCCGCCATCATCGTCGCCGCGGGACGCGGTTCGCGCGCGGGCGGGGGGACGCCGAAGCAATGGCGCCCGCTCGCCGGGCGGCGCGTGGTCGACTGGGCCGTCGCCGCGTTCGCACGCCATCCCCGCGTCGCCGAAACCATGCTCGTCATCCATCCCGGGGACCGGGCGCTCGCCCCCGGGGGCGTCCGGCTCGTCGAGGGCGGCGCGACGCGCGCGGCCTCCGTCCGGGCGGGGCTCGAGGCGCTCGGCGGCAGCGATGTCACCCATGTGCTGATCCATGACGTCGCGCGCCCCGGCGTGTCGGCCGCGGTGATCGACCGGGTGATCGCGGCCCTTGCGACCGCGGACGCCGCGGCACCCGCCCTGCCCGTGACCGATGCGCTGTGGCGCGGGGCGGCGGGCCGGGTCGCGGGCGCCGAATCCCGCGAGGGCCTCTGGCGGGCGCAGACGCCGCAGGGCTTCCGCCTCGCACCGATCCTGGCCGCCCACCGGGATCATGACGGCACGGCCGCCGACGATGTGGAGGTTGCACGCGCCGCGGGCCTCGAGGTCGCGATCGTTCCGGGCGAGGAGGCCAACCTTAAGATCACCGCGCCCGAGGATTTCGCGCGGGCCGAACGGGAGATGACGGGAATGCAGCTTCGGCTCGGGAATGGCTACGACGTGCACCGTTTCGGCCCCGGCGACCACGTGATGCTGTGCGGCGTGAAAGTGCCGCATGGCAAGGGGTTGGCGGGCCATTCGGATGCGGATGTGGGGATGCACGCGGTCACCGACGCGCTTTACGGCGCGCTGGCCGAGGGCGACATCGGCCGGCATTTCCCGCCATCGGACCCGCAATGGAAAGGCGCGGCGAGCCACATCTTCCTCGCCCATGCCGCAGATCTCGTGGCGAAGCGCGGCTGGCGGATCGCCAACATCGATTGCACGCTGGTGTGCGAGCGCCCGAAGATCGGGCCGCATGCCACTGAAATGCAGACCGAACTCGCGCGCATCGCGGGGATTGATCCCGTCTGCGTGAGCGTGAAGGCCACCACCAGCGAGGGGCTGGGCTTCACCGGCCGAGAGGAGGGCATCGCCGCGATCGCGACGGCCGCCCTGGTGCGGCCATGAACCGGCTCGTCGCCACCGTCTTCGGGCTGGGCCACCTGCGCCCGGGCCCGGGCACCTGGGCCTCCGCGGCGGCCCTGCCCATGGCCTGGGCGCTTCACGCGCTGGGCGGCTTCGCCGTGCTCGCGCTGGCCACGGTCGCCGTGGCCGCGCTGGGATGGCGCGCGGTGGCGGCGGAGCTCTCGGGCCGGCCGGAGGAGGACCCCTCGGAATTCGTCGTGGACGAAGTCGTGGGCCAATGGATCGCCATCTGGCCGGTCTCGGCGGGCGCCACGCTTCTCGGCCTGCCGGTGACGGCGCTCTGGCCGGGCTGGCTCGCCGCCTTCCTCCTTTTCCGTTTCTTCGATATACTGAAACTCGGGCCGGTCGGCTGGGCGGACCGGCGCCACGGCGCGACGGGCGTCATGCTCGACGACATCCTCGCAGGCGTCCTTGCCGGGCTCGGCGTGGTCATGCTTGCCGCCTTCGCCCATGGAGTGATGATGCGATGATCACGCAGCAGACCCTCGTCATGCGCTACCGCGATGCGGGCCGTCGCATCACGACGGCGGAAAGCTGCACGGGGGGCCTGCTTTCGGCGCGCATCACCGAGCAGCCGGGCAGTTCCCACGTCTTCGAACGGGGATTCGTCACCTATTCCAACCGCGCCAAGCAGGAGATGCTGGGCGTGGAGGCCGAGACGCTCGCGGCCCAGGGCGCGGTGAGCGAGGCGGTGGCGCGCGAGATGGCCGAAGGCGCGCTCGCACGGGCGCACGCCGATGTCGCGATCGCCATCACCGGCATCGCCGGGCCGGGCGGATCCGAGACGAAGCCCGAGGGCCGCGTCTGTTTCGCGCTCGCCGTGGAGGGGCGCAAAACGCTGATCCAGACGGTGGAGTTCGGCCCGCTCGGCCGCGAGAACGTGCGCCGCGCGTCGGTGGATCACGCCATGTCGATGCTCGACGCGGTGGTCGACGGCGCGCCCTGACCCTAGCCCACCGTGGCCGTGCCGGGGCTGCCGTAAAGGTCATACGCCCGCGCCTCGAACGCGCGCACGATCCGCTGCATCGCCTCGTAGAAGAAGAGCCCCGCGGCACGCTGCATGATCCGGTTCTTGAACTCGAAATCCACGTGGAAGCTCACCTCGCACCCCTCGGGCCTGTCGCGGAATTTCCAGTTGGAGTGCATGTGGCGGAACGGGCCGTCGAGATATTCCGTGTCGATCCGCCGCGTGTCGGGCCAGAGCGTCACGCGGCTGCCGAACCGCTCCCGGAACACCTTGAACGAGATGACGAGATCGGCCTCCATGATCTCGCCCGTCTCGCCGTCGGGCGACGTCACGGGGCGGCGCGAGCGCACCCGGGCCGCGGCCGTCCATGGCAGGAACTCGGGGTAGCGCGCGACGTCGGCCACCAGGTCGTACATCTGCGCTGCGCTGTAGGGCAGCGTGCGGGTTTCGGAATGGGTTGGCATGCCTTGGGGCCGATTTCCTCCGTGACAGTGGCCGCCCATGTCGTATGGTGCGGCCGGAAAATCAAGGGGCAGGCATGGCGGAGCGGCCTTATGTCATCGACGAGCTGATCTCGGCGAAGGCCATCGCGGCGCGCATCGAGGCGCTCGCCCACGAGATCGAGCGCGCCTTCGCGGGCACCGACAAGCTGGTGGTCGTGGGGCTTTTGCGCGGCTCCTTCGTGTTCATCGCCGATCTCGTGCGCGAACTCGATCTGCCGGTGGAGGTCGATTTCATGGAGACGTCCTCTTACGGCAACTCCACCGAATCGAGCCGCGAGGTGCGTATCCTGAAGGACCTTCGCGGCAAGATCGCGGGGCGCGACGTGCTGGTCGTCGAGGATATCGTGGACACGGGCCACACGCTGGCCCACGTCCTCAACCTTCTGACCTCCCGCCGGCCTGCACGGCTCAAGAGCATCGCGCTTCTCGACAAGCCCGCGCGACGCGAGGTGGAGGTGGTGGCCGACTGGACTGGATTCGAGATCCCAGATGCCTTCGTGGTGGGCTACGGCATCGATTACGCTCAGCGAAACCGCAACCTGCCCTATATCGGCGCGGTGCGCTTCACCTGATGTATCTGGGCTGGCTGCTTCGGCTTTACAGGTGGTCCCGTCGTCCGCCCTCTCGCGCGTTGCGCTGGACCGTCGGGGGTGTGCTGGCACTCGCCGCGGTCATCTGGGCGCTCGAGACATGGCTGGGCCTGCCCGACTGGATGCAGATGGACCGCCCGCCGCGCCTCACCCCGATGCGCCGCTGAACCGCCGGGCCGTGCGGGAGCGCGCAGACGTTGCGCGCAGAAATGGTTGATGATTTGTTACGCATCTCAGGCATACTGACCGCGCATGTCCAAATAGGGAGACACGTCATGAAGACCAAGGTGATCGCTCTGGCCGCCGCGGCCGCGCTTGTCGCGCCCGCCGCTTTTGCGCAAGACGACTTTTCGGCGCAGCTCAAGGCGCGGCAGGGCCAGTTCCGCATCATGGCGCTGAACATCGGCGTTCTGGGCGGCATGGCCCAGGGCAAGATCGACTATGACGCCGAGGCGGCGCAGATCGCGGCCGATTCCCTGGTGGCGATCAGCGGGGTGCACCAGGGCAAGCTCTGGCCCGAAGGTACCGACGAGGTGATGCTGGACGGCACGCGCGCCAAGGCGGCGATCTGGGAAAACTTCGACGATTTCGCCTCGAAATGGGGGGATTTCGGCGAACAGGCCGCCGCGATGCAGGCGGTCGCCGGCGACGGGCTGGACGCCGTGGGCCCCGCGCTTCAGCAGCTCGGCGGCACCTGCAAGGCGTGCCACGACGAGTATCGCGCGCCCGAAGACTGATCCCGCGCCATGCGCCGCCTGCTGACAGGTTTCATCGTGCTCGCCGCCCTGATCGGGGCGGCGGGCTGGTTTCTGAGCGCTCCGCAGAGCGCCGACGCCGCGCTCTATGCCGGGCTGGAGGGCGACCCGGCCGCGGGCGAGAGGATCTTTCACGCCGCGGGCTGCGCGTCCTGCCATGCCGCCCCGGACGCGGAGGGCGAGGCCCGGCTGGTTCTGGCCGGCGGCGCGCGGTTCGAAAGCGATTTCGGAACCTTCGTCGCGCCCAACATCTCTCCGGATCCGGACGAGGGCATCGGCGGATGGAGCCTAGAAGCGTTCGCCACCGCGCTGACGAAGGGCGTTGCGCCGGACGGGCGGCATT
Source organism: Rhodosalinus sp. K401 (assembly GCF_041365735.1). Taxonomy (NCBI): domain Bacteria; kingdom Pseudomonadati; phylum Pseudomonadota; class Alphaproteobacteria; order Rhodobacterales; family Paracoccaceae; genus Rhodosalinus; species Rhodosalinus sp. K401. Next base: position 104,542 of record NZ_JBGFSI010000005.1, read on the forward strand.
ACTACCCCGCCTTTCCCTACACGGCCTACGCCAAGATGGCGCCGCAGGACGTGGCCGATCTGAAGGCCTACATGGACAGGCTGCCCCCCTCGGACGCCGGAAGCGCGCCGCACGAGGTCGGGTTTCCCTTCACCCTGACGCGCGGGATCGGGCTTTGGAAACGCGCCTTTCTCGACGAGCGGTGGGTCGTGACGGATGCGCCCGGCGCGGAACTGGAGCGCGGCCGCTACCTTGTCGAGGCGCTGGGCCATTGCGCCGAATGCCACACCCCGCGAAACTTCGCCGGCGCGCTCGACATCGGGCGCTGGATGACGGGAGCGCCCAATCCTTCGGGGCGCGGGCGCATTCCCGCGATCACGCCCGACGAGCTTGGCTGGGACGCGTCCGAAATCGCCTGGTATCTCGAGTCGGGATTCACGCCGGACTACGACAGCGCGGGCGGCAGCATGGCCAAGGTGGTCACCGGCCTTTCAAAGTTGCCCGACGAGGATCGCGCGGCGATCGCGGCCTATCTGCTGGCCCTGCCCCGCGACGGGTGAAAGGCCGCCGGGGCCGGGCCGTTCAGGACGCGTCCTGCCCCAGGCGGGCCAGCCGATTCTCCCGAAGCCGGGCGAAATCCTCGCCCGCGTGGTAGGACGAGCGCGTGAGCGGGGTCGCGGACACCATCAGGAACCCCTTGCCCCAGGCCGCCTTCTCGTAGGAGCGGAACTCGTCCGGCGTGATGAAGCGATCGACCCGGTGATGCTTCGAGGTGGGCTGGAGGTACTGACCGATCGTCAGGAAATCCACGTCCGCCGAGCGCATGTCGTCCATCACCTGCAGCACCTGCGCGCGCGCCTCGCCGAGGCCGACCATGACGCCCGACTTGGTGAAGATCGTCGGATCGATCTCCTTCACCCGCTGCAAGAGGCGCAGGGAATGGAAGTAGCGCGCGCCGGGCCGCACCTCGGGATAGAGCCCCGGCACCGTCTCGAGGTTATGATTGAAGACGTCCGGCCGCGCCTCGACCACGGTTTCGAGGGCGGAGTCGGCGCAGCGCAGGAAATCTGGCGTCAGCACCTCGATCGTGGTCTCGGGGCTGCGGTGTCGGATCGCGCGGATGGTCTGCGCGAAATGCTCCGCCCCGCCATCCTCGAGGTCGTCGCGGTCCACGCTGGTGATGACGACATGGTTGAGGCCGAGCTTCTCCACCGCGTGGGCCACGCGCCCCGGCTCGAACACGTCGAGCGCCTCGGGCCGCCCGGTCGCCACGTTGCAGAACGTGCAGCCGCGGGTGCAGATCTCGCCCATGATCATCATGGTGGCGTGACCCTGGCTCCAGCATTCGCCGACATTGGGGCAGCCCGCCTCCTCGCAGACGGTGACGAGGCGGTTCTCGCGGATGATGTCGCGGGTTTCCTTGTAGCCCTCGCTCACCGGCGCCTTGACGCGGATCCAGTCGGGCTTGCGCGGCCGCTCGGTATCGGGGCGGTGCGCCTTTTCGGGGTGGCGCTGGGCGGGGTCGGCGAGGTCGCGCATCATGCCTCCGGGCGTTTGCTTCACAAGGAAGCATAGTCCTCGCGACGGGCGGTGACCAGTGCGGCAACGCCGCGCCCCGTCTCAGCCAATCATCGGCCCGCCCAGCCCCTGCGTTTCGTCGTAGTGCCGCTTGAGCCGTTGCAGCGCGATGCGCAGCACGATCTTGCCCGAGCGTGCGGACCAGCCCAGCCGGCGCTCGGCGCTTTCGAGCCCTTCGAGGTAGCAACAGCACCGCAACGCGACGTCGCCGAGCCCCGGTCCGAGATCGCGCAACGCCGCGGCGACACGTTCGCGCGCGGCTTCCGACGCACCGCGGCCGCCCGCCGGCGGCGCCCCGGTGCAACCGGCCGTCAGGAAGCGCTGCCAGTTCTGGGTGACGGCGCTGCCCACCTGGGCAAGCTCGAAATCCTCGCGCAGGCGCTCGCCCGCGCGCAGCAGTGCCTCCGGCAGGAACGGCGCGCCGTCGCGGTCGCGCCGCCGCGCAAGCGCGACAAGCGGGGTATCCTGCGCGCAATAGCGCCCGCGCCGCGCCGCGCTCGCGCGGTAGCGGGCCTGCGCCTCGCCGAACCCGGTCGCGTCGTCGTCGCGCTCGCCCGCGAACTCCTGAAGCGCGCTCCGGCCTGCCGCGGTCAGCGTGTATTGCGCGATGCGCCCGGGCTTCAGACACTCGATCCATTCCTTGAGGGCGAGCGCCTGCGCCACCTCGGCATCCAGCACCGCGGTGCGGATCGACGTGCCGTCCGGCGTGTCGCGCACCACCACGGCCTTCTCCATCCCCTCGGCCACGGCGAGACGCGCGCCGGTTTCGGCCATGCGGGACAGCACGCGCCGCGCCTCGCGCGTCAGGGTGTCTCCGTCCATGAGCGGCGCGCCCCGGAGCTGGGCCGCGCGGGCTGCGCCGCGGTCCGGGAAAAGCGCGGTGCCCAGCCCGCGCAACGCCGCATCGGTCAGCGGGTCGTCGCGCCGCGCCTCGATCCGGCGCACCTGCCGCAGCACCGTCGATGCGTGGCACCCCGCGCTTCTGGCGAGATGGCGGATCGTGAGTCCTGCCTCGGTATGGGCGAGATAATGCACGGCCGCCGCCGGAACCCAGTCCGGACAGGCGACCGGAAAGGAGCGGCCTTCGCTCCGCGCTATCGGCGTCGATCCCCCCACGGTTTCCGCGCGCCCCCGTCGTTCCACAGAGTTGTCCACAACCATTGCGAGAATTGGTTACCCATTCGTAAATTTCCAGATCGTCAAAGCAGTATTGTTTCCAATTGATAAACAATTGCAACGCGGCCGCGCGATCTTCCATGCCGCGGCGCAACACGCGTTCAGGTTGTGTCACAGTCCCGTCTCGCCAAGGCAGAGGGGAACATACCATGCAGGATATCACCAGAATGCTCGCCGATCTGCGCCGCCCGGCACTGCTCGTGCGGACCGCGCGCATCGGCGCCGCGGAATACCGCCGCGAGGCGCATCTGCCCCGCGTGCTGGGCTACGGGGCGCTGCCGCGTAGCGCCGAGGCGGCCCTGAGGCTCTTCACGCTCGAGGGCGAACTGGAGGCGGCGCGCCGCGACGCGCGCGCCGACTACAGCCCCGCGCGCCATGTCGAGGTGCTGATCGCGCTCATGGGCGAGGCGCGGATGTTGCGCGCCGCGCCCGGGGTCAGCTGAAGGCGTCGGGCATCGAGGCCTTCTTCTCGGCGACATAGGCCGAAAGCGCCTCGGTCACCGCCGGATCGAGCGCGGGCTGCTGGTATTGGCCCATCAGCTTGTCGACCCGCTCGGAGGCGAGCGAGACCGTGTCGCGCGCGCCTTCCTCGTCCCAGGTCTCGAAGGGCTTGTAGTCGAAGAGCTCGGTACGCCAGAACGCCGACTTGAAGTTGCCCTGGGTGTGCGCGCAGCCGAGGTAATGGCCGCCCGGCCCGACCTCGCGGATCGCGTCGAGGGCCTGCGCGTTCTCGTCCATCGCGATGCCCTGGGCGAATTTGTGCAGCACGCCGAGCTGGTCGGCGTCCATCACGAACTTCTCGAAGGAGGCGACGAGCCCGCCCTCGAGCCAGCCGCAGGAGTGCAGCATGAAGTTCACGCCGCCGAGCAGCGCGGCGTTCAGCGTCTGCGTCGTCTCATAGGCCGCCTGCGCGTCTGGCAGCTTGGAGCCGCAGAGCCCGCCGCCCGAGCGGAAGGGCAGGTTCATCCGCCGCGCGAGCTGGCCCGCGCCGTAGAGGATCTGGCTCGCCTCCGGGGTGCCGAAGGTGGGCGCGCCCGAGTTCATGTCGATCGAGGTGACGAAGGCGCCGAAGATCACCGGCGCGCCCGGCCGCACGAGCTGCGCGTAGCCGATCCCGGCCATGACCTCGGCCAGCACCTGCGTGAGCGTGCCCGCCACCGAGACCGGCGCCATGGCGCCGCCCACGATGAAGGGCGAGACGATGCAGGCCTGGTTGTTGCGCACATAGACCTCGAGCGCGCCCATCATCACGTCGTCGAAGGTCATGGGCGAGTTCACGTTGATGAGCGAGGTCATCACCGTGTTCTGCTGCACGAACTCCTGCCCGAAGAGGATCTCGCACATCTCCACGCTGTCCTGCGCGCGCGAGGGTTCGGTCACCGAGCCCATGAAGGGCTTGTCCGACAGCGTCATGTGCGCAAGCAGCATGTCGAGATGGCGCTTGTTCACCGGCACGTCGGTCGGCTCGCAGACCGTGCCGCCCGAATGGTGCAGCCATTTCGACATGTAGCCCAGCTTCACGAACTTGCGGAAATCCTCCATCGTGGCGTAGCGCCGGCCGCCGGCGAGATCGCGCACGAAGGGAGGGCCGTAGACCGGCGCGCAGACCAGCGTGTTGCCACCGATCTCCACCGATTTTTCCGGGTTGCGCGCCATCTGTGTGTAGCGCGCGGGCGCCTTCGCGCAGAGTTCGCGGGCCAGCCCGCGCGGAATGTGCACCCGCTCGCCCTGCACGTCCGCCCCCGCCTCGCGCCAGCGCGCCAGCGCCTCGGGGTTCTGCACGAAGTTGACCCCGATCTCCTCGAGGAGGATCTCGGCGTTCGCCTCGATGATCTCCAGCGCCTCGGCGTTCAGGATCTCGAAAAGCGGGATGTTGCGCTCGATGAAGCGCGCGGTCTCGATGCGCACGGAGGTCCGCTCCGCACGCCGCGCCGCGCCGCCGCCACCGCCTCGGGCCCGTCTGCGGGTTGCTGCCTCGGTCATGTCTCACCTCGCGCGCCAAGGGTTTCGGGTGGACAGGGTGTAACGCCGCGCCCGTCCTCCTGCGGTGATCGTTTGCGGCCAGTTTCGGACGAAAACGACATGGCGCGGCATCATGCGCCCTTGCGCGCGCTTGCGCGTCCGCATCGCGCGGCTTAGAGGGCAGCCATGACACAGCCTGCCCATGACCGCATGCTCATCGTCGATTTCGGGTCCCAGGTGACGCAGCTCATCGCGCGGCGCCTGCGCGAACTCGACACCTATTGCGAGATCCACCCCTTCCAGAACGTCACCGAGGCGTTTCTCGAAGCGTTCCGCCCCAAGGCGGTGATCCTGTCGGGCGGACCGGCCTCGGTCACCGATCCGGAGAGCCCGCGCCCGCCCGAGGCCGTCTTCGCGCTCGGCGTGCCGGTGCTGGGCATCTGCTACGGACAGCAGGTGATGATGCAGATGCTGGGCGGCCGGGTGGAGCGCGGCGACGGCACTGCGGAGTTCGGCCGCGCCTATGTCGTGCCCACCGCGACGCGTCTCGATCTGCTGGAGGGCTGGTTCGACACGGGGCGCGAGCAGGTCTGGATGAGCCACGGCGATCATGTGGCCGCGCTCGCTCCGGGTTTCGAGGTCTTCGGCACCTCGCCCGGCGCCCCCTTCGCCGTGACCGCCGATCCCGAACGCCACTTCTACGCCGTGCAGTTCCACCCGGAAGTGCACCACACGCCGAACGGCGGCAGGCTTTACGCCAACTTCCTGAAGATCGCGGGTTTCACCGGCGACTGGACCATGGGCGCCTACCGCGACGAGGCGATCGAGAAGATCCGCGCGCAGGTGGGCGACGCCAAGGTGATCTGCGGTCTTTCCGGGGGTGTCGATTCCTCGGTGGCCGCCGTCCTCATCCACGAGGCGATCGGCGACCAGCTGACCTGCGTCTTCGTGGATCACGGGCTTCTGCGCCTCAACGAGGCCGAGGAAGTCGTCTCGATGTTCCGCGATCACTACAACATCCCGCTCGTCCACGTGGACGAGACGGAACGCTTCCTGTCGGCGCTGGAAGGCGTGTCCGATCCGGAAACGAAACGCAAGATCATCGGAGGACTGTTCATCGACGTCTTCCAGGAGCATGCCGACGGCATCGAGGGGGCGGAATTCCTGGCCCAGGGCACGCTTTACCCCGACGTGATCGAATCGGTCTCCTTCTCGGGCGGTCCGTCGGTGACGATCAAGAGCCACCACAACGTGGGCGGCCTGCCCGAGAAGATGGGCCTGAAGCTCGTGGAGCCCTTGCGCGAGCTTTTCAAGGACGAGGTGCGCGTCCTCGGCGGCGAGCTTGGCCTGCCCGGGAACTTCATCGGCCGCCACCCCTTCCCGGGCCCCGGCCTCGCCATCCGCTGCCCGGGCGAGATCACCCGCGACAAGCTGGAGATCCTGCGCAAGGCCGACGCGGTCTACATCGACCAGATCCGCAAGCACGGGCTTTACGACGAGATCTGGCAGGCCTTCGCCGCGATCCTGCCCGTGCGCACGGTGGGCGTGATGGGCGACGGACGGACCTACGACTACGCCTGCGCGCTCCGCGCCGTGACCTCGGTGGACGGCATGACGGCCGACGTCTACCCGTTCAGCCACGAGTTCCTCTCCGAGACGGCGACGCGCATCATCAACGAGGTGCGCGGCATAAACCGGGTGACCTACGACATCACGTCGAAGCCCCCGGGCACGATAGAGTGGGAATGACCCGGGCGCGCCGGGGCGCTCTGGCGCGTCTCTCAGCCGGCTGCTAAGCGAAGGCATGGCCACGCGCGACGCCCCTGCCCCGGTCCGATCGCCGACCCTCCTCGCCGGTTTCTGGATGGTCGGGACGGTCCTCTCCTTCACATCGATGGCGGTGGCGGGGCGGGAGCTGTCGGCGGGTCTCGATACCTTCGAGATCATGCTCTACCGCAGCCTCGTGGGCGTGGGGATCGTGCTGGCGGTCGGCGCCGCGGCGGGCACGCTATCGCAGGTGAGCGTGCTGCGATTCCGCCTGCATGTCATCCGCAACGTCACCCATTTCACCGCGCAGAACCTCTGGTTCTACGCCGTCGCGACCATCCCGCTCGCGCAGGTGGTGGCGCTGGAGTTCACCTCGCCGCTCTGGGTCGTGCTGCTGGCGCCGCTCGTCCTCGGTGAGCGTCTGACGCCCGTCCGCGCGCTTGCCGCGCTTCTGGGCTTCGTCGGCATCCTGATCGTCGCGCGCCCGGGCTTGACACCGCTCGAGGCCGGGCAGGTCACCGCCGCGGGGGCGGCGCTGGGCTTCGCGCTGACGGCGCTCGCCACCCGCGCGCTGACCCGCACCGAGAGCATCACCTGCATCATGTTCTGGCTCACGGCGATGCAGGCAGTTTTCGGCCTGGCCGCGGCCGGGGTGGACGGCGACATCGCCCTGCCCGGTCCGGGCGCGCTGCCCTTTGTCGCGCTGGTGGGTGTCGCTGGGCTTTCGGCCCATTTCTGCCTGACCAACGCGCTGCGGCTGGCACCGGCGGGGGTGGTCATGCCGATGGATTTCGCGCGGCTGCCGGTGATCGCCTTCGTCGGAATGGCACTTTACGCCGAGCCGCTGGAATGGGCGGTTCTCGTCGGCGCGCTGGTGATCTTCGCGGCCAACTGGATCAACATCCGGGCGCAGACGCGGGAAACGACGCAGGCCCTGCGTCCGGAGTGAGGCCGGCGGCCCGGCGCGGCGGGGGTTCAGCCCTAGGTTGACGTCGCGTTGCTTACCCCATGTTAACGTTCCGCCAATATTGACAGCCGTCGAAGCCCGTTCCTACTCAGGAGGTTGCGCTGCTACCGAGGGCTGTTGCGGTCGGCGCGTCAGGGGAGGAATGCAATGAAGACACTGATCGGAGCGGCGTCCGCGCTCGCGCTTGCCGCCGGCGGGGCGCTTGCGGGGGGCATCGAACGCACGACGCAATCGGCGATGATCCTCTACGAGGACGGAAATTACGGGGAGCTGAGCCTTGGCAGCGCCTCGCCCAGCGTGAGCGGGACGAGCCGCGCGCTCGGGCCTTTCCCTGCCCAGAAAATCGACAACGTGGCGGACGATTACTTCCTGCCGGGCTTCGGCCTGAAGATGGATCTCGGCGACAATCTCTCCGCCGCGCTTATCTACGATCGTCCCTTCGGCGCGGACGTGAAGTACGACCCGCTCAATCCCGTCCTCGGCGGCACCTCGGCGGAGGCCTCGACCAACGCGCTCACCGCACTTCTGAAATACCAGATCAACGAACGCGTCTCGGCCTTCGGCGGCCTGCGATATCAGACCGCCGAGGGTGACATCGGCCTGCAAGGCGCCGCGTATGGGCCGGTCTCCGGCTACGAGGTCTCGCTCGACCGCGACGCCGCGGCCGGCTATGTCCTCGGCGTCGCCTACGAGGTGCCGGAGATCGCGCTTCGCGTGGCGCTGACCTACAACTCCGAGATCACCCACGAGATGGGAACGCGCGAGACGATTGGCGGCACCCCCATCGCGCCCCCTTCGGTGACAGAGGTCAAGACCCCGCAAAGCGTCAACCTCGACTTCCAGACCGGCATCGCGCAGGACACGCTGCTGTTCGGCTCGGTCCGCTGGGTGGAGCACTCGGCCTTCCGGGTGGATCCGCAGGGGTTCGTCGGCGCCACGGGCGACGGCCTCATCGACCTCGAGGACACGACGACCTACCGGCTCGGCCTCGGGCGGCGCTTCAGCGACAAGTGGACGGGCTCCGTCACCCTCGCGTACGAGGCGCCGGGCGACGATCTCGTCTCGCCGCTCGCCCCGTCCACGGGATATACGCAGGTCGCGCTCGGCGCGGCCTACCAGGCGACCGAGATGATGCAGATCGCGGGCGGCGTGAGTTACACCGTCCTCGGCGACGCCAAGCCCGAGACGGGAACGCCCGACGTCGCGCGCGCAGATTTTTCCGACAATGACGTCGTCGGCGTGGGGCTGCGCGTCTCGTTCAATTTCTGACATTCCTTCATCCCCGCTCAAGGCCCCGCCCCATCCCGGGCGGGGCCTTTTGCTGCGCGAGGGGGTTTGACCGGGGCTCGCGCTCTGGCTAAGGCGCTTCTGGAACGATGGGACGGCCCCCGGCATGATCTACGAGACCGCGACGGACTGGCTTGATGCGCCCGAAAAGCGCGTGGTGCTTTTCGGCATGTCCGGGCTTGGCAAGACACGGCTTTCGGCCCTGCTGCGCGAGCAGGGAGGCTGGTTCCATTACTCCGTCGATTACCGCATCGGCACGCGCTACATGGGCGAGCACATCGCCGACCTTTTCAAGCGGGAGGCGATGAAGCTCCCGTTCCTGCGCGAATTGCTGATGTCCGACTCGATCACGATCGACTCGAAGATCCGCTTCGACAACCTCGCGCCGCTGTCGAAATACCTTGGAAAACCGGGGGATCCGGCGAAGGGCGGGCTGGAGTTCGAAGAATACATGCGCCGGCAGGCGCAGCACCGGGCCGCCGAGCGTTCGGCGATGCTCGACACCGGCCATTTCGTGACGCGCGCCCGCGAGATCTACGGCTACCGGAACTTCGTCTGCGACACCTCGGGCTCGATCTGCGAGATCGTCGATCCCGAGAACCCGGCCGACGCGATCCTCGCGGCGCTCTCCGCAACGGCCCTGCCGGTGTGGATCGAGGGATCCGAGGCCCACACCGCGGAGCTCGTCCGCCGGTTCGACCGGGCCCCGAAGCCGATGTATTACCAGCCCGATTTCCTGCGCGCGGCCTGGAGGGAGCACCTCGAGGAAACGGGCCTTCGCGAAACCGAAGTGGACCCGGACGCCTTCGTGCGGCGGACCTATGCGCGCGCGCTCGCGCACCGGCAGCCGCGCTACGCCGCGATGGCGCGCTGGGGCGTCACGGTAAGCGCCGACGAGGTCGCCGCCGTCAGCGACGCCGCGGGCTTCGAGGCGCTGCTGGCCCGCGCGCTTGAGCGCCGCGCCGAATAGGCGTATCCCCGCCCTTTTCCCCAGAAGGCCGAGCGACCATGCCGATCAAGATCCCGTCCGACCTGCCCGCCTACGGCATCCTCTCGCGCGAGGGCGTCATGGTCATGTCGGAAGAGCTTGCGGCGCGGCAGGACATCCGGCCCCTGCGCATCGGGCTGCTCAACCTCATGCCGCAGAAGATCCAGACCGAGACCCAGTTCGCGCGGCTCATCGGGGCCACGCCGCTGCAGATCGAGCTCAGCCTGATCCGCATGACCGAGCACCAGACCAAGACGACCGCGCCCGAGCACATGGAAAGCTTCTACCGCCCCTTCGCCGAGGTCGAGGCGTCGGGCGAGAAGTTCGACGGCCTCGTCATCACCGGCGCGCCGATCGAGCATCTGCCCTTCGACGAGGTGACCTACATCGACGAGCTGCGCCGCGTCTTCGAGTGGACGCAGAGCCACGTCCACGCCACCTTCGGCGTGTGCTGGGGCGGCATGGCGATGATCCACCATTTCCACGGGGTCGAGAAGCACATGCTGCCCGAGAAGGCGTTCGGATGCTTCCGCCACCGCAACCTGGCCCCCGCCTCTCCCTACCTGCGCGGTTTTTCCGACGATCTGCTGATCCCGGTGAGCCGCTGGACGGAGATGCGCCAGGCCGAGATCGACGCCGCGCCGGGGCTGCGTACGCTGATCGCGAGCGACGAGGTGGGCCCCTGCCTTGTCGAGGATACCGCGCACCGGGCGCTCTACATCTTCAACCATCTCGAATACGACAGCGATACGCTGAAACAGGAATACGACCGCGACGCGGCGGCGGGGACCGACATCGCGGTGCCGGTGAACTATTATCCCGGCGACGACCCGACGCGCCCGCCCGCCAACCGCTGGCGCAGCCACGCGCACCTGCTCTACGGGAACTGGATCGCCGAGATCTACCTGACCACCCCCTTCGACCTTTCCGAGATCGGGCAAAGCGTCACCGATCTTCGGCGGGAGCGCGTGTGAGCCCCCTCGCCACCGGCCTGGTCGTCCTCGCGCTCGTCCTCGGCGGCGGCACGCTCGCGACCCTCGTCAAGGCGGCCCGGCACGAGGCCCGGACAGAGGCGACCTTCCCGCCCCAGGGCCGGATCGTGACGGTGGACGGCCACCCGGTACACGCCTACGTCTCGGGCGCGGGGCCGGATGTCGTGCTGATCCACGGGGCAAGCGGGAACCTGCGCGACTATACCTTCGACCTCGCCGGGCGGCTGTCTCGGCACTACCGGGTGATCGCGCTGGACCGTCCCGGCCTCGGCTACACCCCGCGCCTGCCCGGAGCGGAGCCGGCGAGCCTCGAGGCACAGGCACGCCTCCTCTCCGGTGCGGCGACGGCACTCGGCGCCGAGCGGCCTCTGGTGCTGGGCCATTCCTACGGCGGCGCCGTGGCGCTGGCCTGGGCGGTGCATGTGCCCGACCGCCTCTCCGCCCTGGTGCTTCTCGGTGCGGCCTCGAACCCGTGGGAGGCGGGTCTCAGCCTTTATTACCGCCTCGCCTCGCATCCCTGGCTCGGCCCCGTGACGGTGGCGCTTATCGCCGCCTGGGTCCCCGACCGGGTGGTGACCGACGCGGTGGCCGAGGTGTTCGAGCCGCAGCCCCCGCCGCGGGGATACGCCGCGCATTTCGGCCCGGGCCTTGCGCTGCGCCGCGCGACGCTGCGCGAGAACGCGCTTCAGCGCGCCGCGATCAAGGACGAGATCATCGGCATGGTCCCGCGCTACGACGCGATCACCGTTCCCACGGAGATCCTGCACGGCACCGCGGACCGGACCGTGGGTCTGCAAATCCATTCCGAACCGCTCGCCCGCCAGATCGCCCATGCCCGGCTGACGCGCCTTGCCGGGGTGGGCCACATGCCGCACCACGCCGAGCCCGAAGCCGTGATCGAGGCCGTGGACCGCGCCGCCGCCAGCGCCGGATTGCGCTGATCCACCCTGCCCGTCATGATCCCCCGAAAGGAGGGACGACCATGCCGCTGAGCCTGCCTTTCGACGAGGCCATCACCCGCTACTACGAAACCTCCGCGCCTTCAGAGATCCGCGCGGCGATCGCAAGGGGCCGCAAGGGCGATATCCTCGACCCCGACTACCCGCACGACAGCCGCATGGAGAAAAAGAGCTACAAGCGCCAGCTCGGCACGCTTCAGATCGAACTGGCCAAGCTGCAGGCCTGGGCCAAGGCGTCGGGCGCGCGCGTCGCCGTCGTTTTCGAGGGCCGCGACGCGGCCGGCAAGGGCGGCTCCATCAAGCGGTTCCGCGAAAACCTCAATCCGCGCGTCGCGCGCCTCGTGGCACTGCCAAAGCCGTCGGACCGCGAGGCCACGCAATGGTACTTCCAGCGTTACGTCGAACAGCTTCCCGCCGCGGGCGAGATCGTGCTCTTCGACAGGTCCTGGTACAATCGCGGCGTGGTCGAAAAGGTCATGGGCTTTTGCACCGAGGCCGAGCGCGAGACGTTCTTCCGCCAGGTGCCCGAGTTCGAGAAGCTTCTCGTGGACGAGGGTATCGTGCTCGTGAAGATCTGGCTCAACGTCGGCCGCGCGGAACAGCTGCGCCGCTTCCTCGCCCGCGAGGCCGATCCGCTGAAGCGGTGGAAGCTCTCGCGCATCGACGTGGAAGGGCTCTCCCTCTGGGACGCGTATACCGACGCCATCGCCGAGACCTTCGCGCGCTCCCATGCCTCGATCGCCCCTTGGGTGGTGATCCGCTCCGACGACAAGCGTCGCGCCCGGCTGGAGGCGATCCGCGCCGTGCTGGAGCGGCTCGACTATCCCGGACGCGACGATGCGGCGATCGGGACGGGCGATCCGAAGATACGCGGCGGACCGGAGCTCTGGCGTGGCTAAACGGGGTTACCACCACGGCAACCTTCGCCAGGCGCTGGTGGATGCCGCGCTGGAGCTGATCGAGGCGAAAGGACCCGAGGGGTTCACCCTCAGCGAAGCGGCGAAACAGGCCGGCGTGACGCCCGCCGCGGTCTACCGGCATTTCGAGGGCCGCGCGGATCTCATCGCAGAGGCGGCGCGGCAGGGCTACGAGATCTTCGCCGACGTGATGCAGCATGCCTATGACAGCGGCCAGCCCTCGGCGCTCGCCGCCTTCGAGGCGACGGGACGCGCGTATCTTGCCTTTGCGCGGAAGCATCCCGGTCACTACATCGCGATGTTCGAAAGCGGGGTCGGCGTGAACCGCACCCCCGAACTGGCCGCCGCGGCCGCGCGGGCCCGTGGCGTTCTGGAATGCGCGGCAGAGGATCTTTCGCGGCATATCCCGCCCGAGAAGCGCCCCCCCGCGGCGATGTTCTCCGCCCATGTCTGGGCGATGAGCCACGGCGTCGTCGAACTCTTCGCACGGCAGGCCCCGGGCCGCGCGTCGCCCTTTCCGCCCGAGGAATTGCTGGAAAGCGGGATCGGCATCTACCTTCGCGGCCTGGGCCTCATCCCGCCCGACGGGTGAGCGCCCCTGCGACGACCGTCCCGCCGGCGGGGATCGACCCGCCTCGATGGCGCCAGCCGGTTAATGCGGCGCGTCGGGCCGTTCCAACCGTCACGCGACCGCCGAAACGAGAAAGGGCCCCTCGCGGGGCCCTTTCCATCCGGTGCGATACGCCTCAGCGCTTGGAGAACTGGAAGCTCCGCCGCGCCTTGGCGCGGCCATATTTCTTGCGCTCCACCACGCGGCTGTCGCGGGTGAGAAAGCCCGCCGCCTTGAGCGGCCCGCGCAGGGCCGGGTCGTAGAACTGCAGCGCCTGCGAGATGCCGTGCTTCACCGCGCCAGCCTGGCCGGAAAGCCCGCCGCCCTTCACGGTGCACATCACGTCGAACTGGTCCTCGACGCCCGCCACCTGGAACGGCTGCCGCAGGATCATCTGCAGCACCGGCCGCGCGAAGTACTTGCTCATGTCCTTGCCGTTCACGCTGACCTTGCCGGAGCCCGGCTTGATCCACACGCGCGCCACGGCATCCTTGCGCTTGCCCGTCGCGTAGGACCGGCCCAGGTCGTCGCGGATCGCCTCGCGCGTCGGCGCGGGCGCTGCCACGGCGCTTTCGCCGCCGGTCACGGTCTCGAGGTCCTCGAGCGATTTGATTTCGTCCGCCATCACTTCGCCACCCGCGTGTTCTTGGAATTCATCGACTTCACGTCCAGCACCTCGGGCTGCTGCGCCTCGTGGGGATGCTGGGTTCCGGCGTAGACACGCAGGTTGGTCATCTGCTTCCGCGCAAGCCGGTTGCCGGGAAGCATCCGCTTGACCGCCAGCGTCACCACGCGCTCGGGATGGGCGCCGTCAAGGATCTGCGCCTTGGTGCGCGACTTGATCCCGCCGGGATAGCCGGTGTGCCAGAAGTGCTCTTCGGTGCGCTTCTTGCCGGTCAGCTGCACCTTGTCGGCGTTGATGACGATGACGTTGTCGCCGCAATCCATGTGCGGGGTGAAGGACGGCTTGTGCTTGCCGCGCAGCCGGGTGGCGACGATCGAGGCGAGGCGGCCGAGAACGACGCCCTCGGCGTCGATCACGATCCACTTCTTGTCGATCTCCGCCGGGGTGGCAGAGTAGGTTTTCATTCGGGTCGCCCTCAGGGTCTGGAACTGTTCGACGGCGGGACAGCGCCCGCCGCGTCTGAATGGCCGGGTTATACGCGCAGCGCGCGTGCAGTCAAGGCGCGCGCACCCCATTTAATTGATGCGTTTCAATAACTTGGAAAATAGGTATAAAGATACCCCATATTTCTGCCCGCCATCGCCTCACTCGGGCCGGCAGATCTCGCCGCGTCCGATCGCGCGCCCCGTGCGGACGAGCAGCCCTGCCACGAGCCCGCCGAGCAGCGCGAGCGCCGCCGCGCCGATCCAGCCATGGGCGGCGGAGTCCGCCAGCGCGCCATAGCGGAACGCCGCGATCGAGAACGCCGCGACCGGGAAGGACAGCGCCCAGAAGGAAAGCGCGAAGGACAGCCTGGCAAGCTGCGGCACCTGCACCGCGACCAGGGCGGCGAAGACGCAGGCGGCGTAGAAGAGGATCCGCGCGAACGCGTCGAGCCCGCCGGCAAGCTGGACATAGGCCAGGAACGCCACCGCGGGCGGCGCGATCAGGATCACGAGCGTCGGGAAAAGTCGCGCCGGAACCGGGTCGTGGAAGACGAGGCGGTTCATGACGAGCGTCAGCAGCACGCCCCAGAACACGAGCCCCGCCGAAAAGAACAGCCACGACAATTCCGCGTAGCCGAGCGGCACGCCGGCCACCGGCACGATCACGTTGCCCACCGCGGGAATGAACCACGCGGGCGTGAGGTGACCCACCTGGAAGGGGCGGTGGCCGATCCAGCCGGAGACCACGGCCAGCGTCAGGACCGCCTGCCCCGCCCCGCCCAGCCACCAGATCGTCCGCGCGGCGCCGGGGTGGTGCGGCAGAAGCGCCGTCGCCATCAGCAGCAGCGAAATCGAGACGGTGGGAAAGAAGGCCAGCTTGACCGGGTGCTGCCACTCCGCCGCGACCGCGCCGGGATGGCGCAGGATCTTGAGCGCGTAGATGGCGGCGATCGCCAGGAAGATCGCGATGCCCAGCCACATCGCGGCCTCCGACGCGCGGGCAAGGCCCGGCCAGAGCCCCGTGCCGGCATGGCAGGCGAGACTGAGGCCCATGATCCCCATGACGATCGCGAAAAACGTGATCGGGAAATGTTCGAGACGGTTGCCCGCCTGCTCCCCGGCCTGCCCTGCCTTGCCTGTCGTCATCATCCGCGCTCCCCGTGACCGTTTCGCATGCTGCCGCCCCTGCCTGCGCGCGGCGCGGTGTCGCTTCCATGACGCAGATCAACTGCGCTTGCCACGTTCATGCGGCGATGCGGCGATTGCCTGTTGCGCGACTCGCCAATCATTCCTAGGCGCGCGCTACAGATATCGGGACCGATCCCAACTCCGGGCCACCGGGGGGGCGCTAAGGGACCGCTGGATTCAATCTGCTGGCTAGAAGGGGAGCGCCATGAAGGACGCCAACCTCTTCCAACTGGGGATCGGTCTGGAGACAGGCGCCCAAGCGGAAGACACCGACACAGGCACCAATGTGCCTTTTATCCAAACACCCGCCCGGGATCTCTTCGACGAGACGCGCGAGGACCATTTCATCCGCCACGACGGCGTCGTCTTCGCGGGCACGCATCTCATCATCGAGGTGGTGAACGGCCATGGCCTCGACGACGAGGCGCGGATCGCGCAGGCGTTCCACGACTGCGTGGACCGCTGCGGCGCGACGCTGCTGCACATCCACACGCACAGGTTCAGCCCCCAGGGCGTGAGCGGCGTGGCGGTGCTGGCCGAAAGCCACATCAGCGTGCACACCTGGCCCGAGATCGGCTACGGCGCCTTCGACGTCTTCATGTGCGGCGACGCCCGGCCATGGCGCGCGGTCGATGTCCTGAAGGCGGCCTTCGCCACGTCGGACGTCCGCGTGAGGGAACTGCGCCGCGGCGAGGGCGTGGTGGCCGAGGCGGGCATCGCGGCATGACCGGCTGGATGCGCGAGACGCTGCACCGGGACCACGCGCAGGCCCTGCGCGTGGAGCGGCTGCTCTACGACAGCGAAACCGACCACCAGCGCCTGCAGGTCTTCGAGAACGCAACCTTCGGCCGCGTGCTGACGCTCGACGGGGTGGTGCAGACCACCGAGGCCGACAATTTCATCTACCACGAGATGCTGACGCATGTGCCGATCCTCGCCCATGGCGCGGCGCGGCGCGTGCTCATCGTGGGGGGCGGCGACGGCGGAATGGCGCGCGAGGTGCTCAAGCACCCGGGCATCGCCCGGCTGACCATGGTCGAGATCGACGCGGGCGTCGTGGCCTTCTCGAAGGAATACCTGCCGATGCTCTCCGCCGGGGCCTTCGACGACCCGCGGCTCGAGCTGGTGATCGCCGACGGCGCGGAGTTCATGCGCGCGGACGGCCCGGATTACGACGTCATCATCATCGACTCGACGGATCCCGTGGGACCCGGCGAGGTGCTTTTCACCGACAGCTTCTACGGCCACGCCAAGCGGCGCCTGGCGGAGGGCGGCATCCTCGTCACCCAGAACGGCGTGCCCTTCCTGCAACCGGACGAGTTGATCGGCACGATGGGCGCCTTCCGGGCGCTCTTCGCCGACCCGGCCTGCTACCTCGCCACGATCCCGACCTATGCCGGCGGCCCCATGGCCTTCGGCTGGGGCAGCGACGGGGACGCGCGCGCCACGCCGCTCGACGTGCTCGAGGGGCGCTTCGCCGAGAGCGGGATCGCGACGGACTACTACACGCCCAAGGTGCACAAGGCGGCCTTCGCCCTGCCGGGCTACGTCCGGCGCCTGCTGGCCTGAGCCCGACGCCGGGCGCGCGCCCCCGCCCCCGCTTCTTCTTGGCCCAAATACTCTCGGGGGGTGAGCCCCGCGAGGGGCGAGGGGGGCCGACGGCCCCCCTACCCCGCGGCGCGCCCCTGTCGCGGCGGGATCGAGTAGGTCATGCTCGCGCGCGCCACGGGCTCTTCCGCGCCTTCCGAGAACAGCAGCACGTCGCCCACCGCCAGCGTGCGCCCCAGCTTCAGCAGGCGGCAGCGCGCGATCATGTCGCGCCCGGCCGCGGGCTTGCGCATGAAATCCATCGAACAGCCGGTGGTGACCGCCAGCGCCTCCGGCCCGATCATCGCCAGAAGCGCGAGGTAGACCGACACGTCGGCCAGCGCGAACATCGAGGGCCCCGAGACGGTGCCGCCGGGGCGCAGATGCCGCTCGGCCACGGCGAGGCGGACGTCGATCTCGCGTTCGCCCACCCGCTCGATCACGAACTCCTCCGCCACCTGCGGGAACTCGCGGCGCAAAAACTGCGTGAGCGCGCCCGCGTCCATCTTGACCGCCATGCTTTCCTCCTGCCCCTTTGGCGCATAGAGTTCCCGCGAAGAGGCGAGGAGGACAAGATGGCACTTCTGGATCGTACCGACCGTGACGCCGTCGCGCATCTGACGATGAACGCGCCCGAACGGCTGAACGCGCTGTCCGACGCGATGCTGGCCGCCCTTCAGGCGGAGTTCGACGCGCTGAAGGAGGATCGTGGCGTGCGCGCGGTGGTGCTTTCGGGCGCGGGCAAGGCCTTCTGCGCGGGTCACGACCTGAAGGAGATGCAGGCCGGCCGCCAGTCCGAGGATGGCGGCGCGGGCTATTTCGGCGATCTCTTCGAGCGGTGCGGCCGCATGATGCAGACGATTCGCGACGTGCCCCAGCCGGTGATCGCGCAGGTCCACGGCATCGCCACCGCCGCGGGCTGCCAGCTCGTCGCGTCCTGCGACATGGCCGTGGCGGCCGAAGGCACGCGCTTCGGCGTGAACGGGGTGAATATCGGGCTCTTCTGCTCGACGCCGATGGTGGCTCTCACGCGGAACGTGCCGCTGAAACACGCCTTCGAGATGCTGGTGACCGGCGAGTTCGTGGACGCCACCCGTGCCCGGGAACTCGGCCTCGTCAACCGCGTCGTGCCGCAGGACTCGCTCGCCGAGGAGACGGCCGCGCTCGCCGGGACCGTGGCGGCCAAGCTCGGCACCGCGGTCAAGATCGGCAAGCGCGGCTTCTACGCGCAGTCCGAGATGCCGCTCGACGAGGCCTACGCCTTCACCGGCGCGGCGATGGTGGAGAACATGCTCGACCGCGATACCGACGAGGGGATCAACGCCTTCCTGCAAAAGCGCGCGCCGGACTGGGCGCAGTAAACGATCCGCGCCCCGTGACATCGCGCGCCCGAGCGCCTAGATCGATGCCCATGACCGAGACGCTTCACATCATCGGCGGCGGCATGGCCGGATCAGAGGCCGCCTGGCAAGCCGCAAGCATGGGCGTTCCCGTGGTGATCCACGAGATGCGCCCCGAGACCGGCACATTCGCGCACCGCACGGCTCACTTGGCAGAGATGGTGTGCTCGAATTCCTTCCGCTCCGACGATGACGAGCAGAACGCCGTGGGGCTTCTCCACTGGGAGATGCGCGAGGCGGGCGGTCTCGTCATGGCGATGGCCGACCGCCACCGCCTGCCCGCGGGCGGCGCGCTCGCCGTGGATCGCGATGCCTTTGCAAGGGACGTGACGGCGACCCTCGCCGCGCACCCCAATGTCACGCTCGCCACGGGCGAGATCACGGAACTGCCGCCCGTGGGCCGCTGGATCGTGGCGACCGGGCCGCTGACGTCCTCCGCGCTCGGCCAATCGATCGCGCGGATCACGGGGGCGGACGCGCTGGCCTTCTTCGACGCGATCGCGCCCATCGTGCATGCCGATTCGGTGGACATGTCGGTGGCTTGGCGGCAATCCCGCTACGACAAGGGCGAGACCGAAGAGGAGCGGCAGGCCTATCTCAACTGCCCGATGGACCGCGAGCGCTACGAGGCGTTCATCGACGCGCTCGTCGCCGCGGACAAGACCGAGTTCCACGAAGGCGAGACGGCGGGCTATTTCGACGGCTGCCTGCCCATCGAGGTGATGGCCGAGCGCGGGCGCGAAACGCTGCGCCACGGGCCGATGAAACCCGTGGGGCTGACCAACCCGCACAAGCCCGAAAAGAAGCCCTGGGCGGTGGTCCAGCTGCGCCGCGACAATGCGCTCGGCACGCTCTACAACATGGTGGGCTTCCAGACGAAGATGAAGTACGGCGCGCAAACCGATGTATTCCGCTTGATTCCAGGGCTGGAAAACGCCCGCTTCGCGCGTCTCGGCGGCATCCACCGCAACACCTTCCTGAACGCGCCCACGCTGCTTGACGCGGAACTGCGCCTGCGTGCGCGGCCCCACATCCGCTTCGCGGGCCAGATCACCGGGGTGGAGGGCTACGTCGAATCCGCGGCCATGGGGCTTTTCGCGGGGAAGCTCGCCGCTGCGGAAATCCTGGGCCGCCGGCTGCCCCCCGCGCCGCCCGACAGCGCCGTGGGCGCGCTCGTGCACCACATCACCGGGGGTGCGGAAGCGAAAAGCTTCCAGCCGATGAACGTGAATTTCGGGCTCTTCCGGCCTCTCGACGGCGTGAAGGGCGGACGTCGCGGGCGCCGCGACCGCTACAAGGCCTACACGGACCGCGCCAAGGCGGCCTGGACTGCCTGGCTGACCCAGACGGCGCTGGACGCGGCCTGATCGCGCAGGTTACCCTTGGGCCATGCCCGAAAAGTTTCTCGACAAGGTCTACGACGTTTCCGGCATGGAAGAGACCCGCGCCCTCTACGACAACTGGGCCGCGAGTTACGATACCGAGCTGGGCTCGGCCGGCTACGCCACGCCCGCCCGCACCGCAAAGGCGCTCGCCGCGCATATGGGCGACCGCTCCGCGCCGGTGCTCGATTTCGGCTGCGGCACGGGGCTGTCGGGCGCGGCGCTCCGGGCGGCGGGCCTCACGACGATCGACGGCGTGGACGTCTCCGACGAGATGCTGGCCGAGGCGCAAGAGAAAGGCGCCTACAGGTGCCTCGACCGCATCGGATTCGACGACGACCTGTCGGACCGCCGCGGCCGCTACGCTGCCGTGGCGGCCATCGGGGTGATCGGGGCGGGCGCGGCGCCGCTGGCGGTCTTCGATCGGCTGATGGCGCTGCTCGAGCCCGGGGGACTCTTCGCGTTTTCCTTCAACGATCACACGCTCGAGAATCGGTCCTACGAAGCCCATGTCTCCGAGTGGACGGACACGGGCGCAGCGCGGCTTCTGGTCAGCGACTACGGCCCGCACCTGCCGGCGCGCGATCTCAACTCCCGCGTCTATGTGCTTGAACGAAAGTGAGCTTTCGGACCCGTTTCGCCCCATCGCCGACAGGCCCGCTGCATCTCGGCCACGCCTATTCCGCGCTGCTGGCCCATGATCGTGCGCGCGCGGCGGGCGGCGCCTTCCTGCTGCGCCTCGACGACATCGACCAGGCCCGCGCCCGCGCGCACTGGGCCCGCCAGATCGAGGACGATCTCGGCTGGCTCGGCATCACGTGGGACGCGCCCGTGCTGCGCCAGTCCGACCGCATCCCGCGCTACCGCGCGGCGCTTGGCGATCTCTGGGCGCGCGGGCTTCTCTACCCCTGCACCTGCACCCGGCGCGACATCGAGGCCGCGGCCGCCGCACCGCAGGAGGGCGCGCCGCTCCTCGGGCCGGACGGGCGGGTCTATCCGGGCACCTGCCGAGCCGACGCGCCGCGCGCGGGGCCGCTGCCCGAAGGCCCGGCGCTGCGCCTCGACATGGCGCGCGCGCTCGACCTCGCCGGTGTCGCGGCGCGCCCGCTCGGCTTCGAGGAAACGGGCCTTGCGGAGCCGCCTTCCCTCGACCCCGAGAATCTGATCGCGGGCATCGGCGACGTGGCGCTCGCGCGCCGGGACATGGGCGCGTCCTATCACCTCTCGGTCGTGCTCGACGACGCGGACCAGGCGATCACCCATGTTATCCGCGGCGCGGACCTCGCCCCCGCGACGGCGATCCACGTGCTCCTCCAGCGGCTTCTCGGGCTGCCCACGCCGGTCTACCATCACCACCGCCTGATCCGCGACGAGGCGGGCCACCGCCTCGCCAAGCGCGACGACGCGCGCGCCATCGCGACCTACCGCGCCGACGGCCGCAGCCCCGCGGACATTCGCATGATGGTCGGCCTGCAACCGTCTGATCTTGTTGGTGGAAAGACGCCCGTGAGCTGAGCGCCCTCAGCCTTGCGGCGTCAGGATCTCGACCTCGTCCCCGTCGCGCACTGCCGTGTAGAAGCAGCTTCGCCGCCCCGTGTGGCAGGCCGGCCCCGTCTGGTTCACCAGAAGCAGCAGGCAGTCACGGTCGCAATCCACCCGCATCTCCACCAATTCCTGCACATGGCCCGAGGTCGCGCCCTTCTCCCAGAATTCTCCGCGGGAGCGCGACCAGTAGGTGACGCGCCCCGTCTCGAGCGTGCGGGCGACCGCCTCCGCGGTCATCCAGGCCAGCATCAGCACCTCGCCGGTCCGCGCCTCCTGCGCGATGGCGGGAACGAGGCCGGCCTCGTTGTAGCGAAGCGTCGCGGGATCGAAGGGCATGGCGCAAATCCTTTGCATCTCTGGCGCGGGGACCTAATTATTTCCGAAAGCGCCGAAGAGGAAGGCCATGGCTGGCGACGACGACCTGATGAAGCTTTATTCTGGGCGCATTCTCGCGCTCGCAGCGGATATTCCGCACCGGGGGCGGCTCGATCACCCGGACGCGAGCGTCAGGAAACGGTCGCCGCTCTGTGGCTCCACGGTGACGGTGGACCTGACCATGACCGACGGGCGCGTCTCCGATTTCGGTCAGGACGTGAAGGCCTGCGCGCTCGGCCAGGCGGCGGCGGCCGTGCTGGGCGCGGCGGTGATCGGACGCAGCCGGCCGGAGCTTGAGGCCGCGCGCGACGCGCTCCGGACCATGCTGAAATCCGACGGTCCCGTGCCGGACGCGCCCTTCGACGGGTTCGAGGTGCTGCGCCCCGCCCGCGACTACAAGAACCGCCACGCCTCGATCCTTCTCGCGATCGAGGCCGCGGCCGAGGCGGCGGCGCAGGCCGAAGCGGCCCACTGCGCCTGAGCGCGCAGGCGACCCCCTATAAAAAACCGCCGCGCTTCCATGAGGAAGGCGGCGGTGAAGTGCAGTCCGCGTGCTTGGGGACAGGTCAGGCTCTGGCCGGAAGAGTGCGTCTCTTCCGCGACTGGATTTAGTCGGCAGGCGCGCGTTTTGGGGACAGGATGCGCAGGGAGCCTTTCATTCGCGGACCGCGAGGCAGATCAGACGAGCCCCGGCAGGTGCAGCGCGCCGACAAGAATGACGGCGAGCGCGACGACACCGGCCATGTCCTCGACGACGGCCGCCGGCTGGCGGCGAAGAATGTCGGCGATCTGGGTCATCATGGCGGTGCCTCCTGCATGGCTTCGTTGACCCTTTGTTCTCACACCCCACCCGCCTTGTAAAGAACTTTTTAGGAACATTCGCGAACATTCCGGTCGCGGCCATCAGCCCACGGAGATCAGGCGAATCGCTTCGTCCTGCCCCATCAGCCACAGAAGCGTCCGCGCCGCCTGGCCCCGCGCCGTCTCCAGCGTCGGGTCGTCGGCCAGCAGGCGCCTTGCGTCGGACTGGGCGATCGCCATCAGCGCGGCCTGCCGCTCCACCTCCGCCACGCGAAACCGCGGCAGGCCGGATTGCGCCGTCCCGATAAGGTCGCCCGCCCCGCGCATCTCGAGGTCCACCTCGGCGATCCGGAAGCCGTCCTCGGTGTCGCGCAGCGTGGTGAGCCGCCGCGCCGCGGAGTCCGAAAGCGGCGCCTGGTAGAGCAGAAGGCAGGTCGAGGCCCCGCTGCCCCGCCCCACCCGGCCGCGCAGCTGGTGAAGCTGGGCAAGACCGAAGATCTCCGCGCGCTCGATCACCATGATCGTGGCGTTGGGCACGTTCACGCCCACCTCGATCACGGTGGTGGCGACCAGCACCTTCGTCTCGCCCGACTGGAACCGCGCCATCGCCGCGTCCTTGTCCTCGGGCGGCATCTGCCCGTGGACGAGGCCCACCACCCCCTCGCCGAGCGCGGCGCGGAGCCGGCGGAACCGGTCCTCGGCGGCGATGAGGTCCACCGCCTCGCTCTCTTCAACCAACGGGCAGACCCAGTAGGCCTGCCGCCCCTCGGCCACGGCGCGGCGCAGATGGTCCACCACCTCCTCGCCCCGCGCGGTGGAAACCATGGCGGTGCGGATCGGCTGGCGGCCCGGCGGCTTCTCGTCAAGCAGCGAGATGTCCATGTCGCCGTACTGCGCCAGCGACAGGCTGCGCGGGATCGGCGTCGCGGTCATCACCAGAACATCGGCCCGCGCGCCCTTGCGGCCAAGCTCCAGCCGCTGGCGTACGCCGAAGCGGTGCTGCTCGTCCACGATCGCGAGCCGCAGGTCGTGGAACGCCACATCCTTCTGGAAAACGGCGTGGGTGCCCACCAGCACGTCGATCCCGCCCTCGGCGAGTGCGACGAGCTTCGCCTGGCGTGTCGCGCCCTTGTCCCGCCCGGTGAGGATCTCCAGCCGCACACCCGCCACCTCGGCGAGCGGGCGCAGCCCCTCGAGGTGCTGGCGGGCGAGGATCTCGGTCGGCGCCATCATCACGCCCTGCCCGCCCGCCTCCACCGCGATCAGCAGGGCGAGGAAGGCCACCAGCGTCTTGCCCGCGCCCACGTCGCCCTGGAGAAGCCGGTTCATCCGCCGCGGCGCGCGCATGTCGGCGGCGATCTCCTCGACCGCGCGGGTCTGGGCCGCGGTCGGGCGAAACTCCAGGTTTTCCAGAACCTTCGCCTGCAAGGCTCCGGTGCCGTGGGTCTCCCGCCCCTTGCCGCGCCGCAGCCGCGCCCGGGCCAGCGCGAGGGTCAGCTGATGGGCCATGAACTCGTCATAGGCGAGCCGCTCGCGCGCGGGCGCGGTGGCCGCGAGATCCACCTGCCCCTCGGGCGCGTGGGCGGCGGCGAGCGCGTCGCGCCAGCCGGGCCAGGCCGCGCGCGCCTTCTGCACCGGGTCGATCCATTCGGGCAGGTCCGGCGCGCGGGCGAGCGCGGCCCGCACGGCGCGCGCCATCGTCTTCTGCGTCACCCCGGCGGTGAGCGGATAGACCGGCTCGAACTCCGGCATCTCGCCCGCCTCCTCGGGCGGCAGGATGTGGTCGGGGTGGACCATCTGCGCGATGCCGTCGAACAATTCCACCTTGCCGGAGACGATCCGGCGGCTTCCGGGCGGAAGGACGCGTTGCAGGTAATCCGGCCGGGCGTGGAAGAAGACGAGCTGAAAGCCCGTCGCCGCGTCCTCGACCTGCACGCGGTAGGCGCCCGAGCGCTGGCGCGGCGCGCGATGCGTGCCCACCGTCACCTCGACCGTCAGAACCGCGGGCAGTTCCGCGCCATGCACCGTGTCGCGGCGGCGCCGGTCGATCACCGAATGCGGCAGCGCGAAGAGCAGGTCGCGGGGCCGCTCCACCCCCATCTGCGCCAGGGCCCGGGCGGTCTTGGGGCCGACCCCGTCCAGCGACTCGAGCTCTGCGAAAAGCGGGAAGAGCGGCTCCGGCCGCGTGCTCATGCGGCGCCGATCAGCTTCAGCCAATCGTCCTCGTCGATGATCTCGACGCCGAGCTCGGTAGCCTTCTTCGCCTTGGAGCCCGCGCCCGGGCCTGCGACCAGAAGATCGGTCTTTGCCGAGACCGAGCCCGACACCCTGGCGCCCAGGCTTTCCGCCCGCGCCTTGGCCTCGGCGCGGGTCATCTTCTCCAGCTTGCCGGTGAAGACGACGGTCTTGCCCGCGACCGGGCTGCCCTCGGTGTCGGGCTGCTCCGCCTCCAGCACGGTCAGTTCCCCGGCCAGCCGGTCGATCGAGGCGCGCTCGGCATCCTGGGTCACCGAGGTGACGAGCGAGCGGGCGAGCACCGCGCCCACCCCGTCGATGGACAGCAGATCGTCCCAGGCCGGGCCGGCCTGGTCCGTCGCCGCGTCCATGGCCGCAAGGAACGCCTCCCAGCGGCCATAGTGGCGCGCCAGAAGCTGTGCCGCCGTCTCGCCGACATGCC
The DNA here is from genome assembly GCF_041365735.1 of Rhodosalinus sp. K401. Classification (NCBI taxonomy): domain Bacteria; kingdom Pseudomonadati; phylum Pseudomonadota; class Alphaproteobacteria; order Rhodobacterales; family Paracoccaceae; genus Rhodosalinus; species Rhodosalinus sp. K401. Next base: position 129,789 of record NZ_JBGFSI010000005.1, read on the forward strand.
GGATGCCCAACGCGAAAATCATGCGTTCGATGGGAATTTCACGACGCTCTTCAATGGCATCAAAGAGATTTCTCACGCTCTTTTCGCCCCAGCCGAGTTGCTCGGAGAGGGGCGTGCGGCTGCGGCGCTCGAAGGTCCGTGCGACCTCCTCGCGGTCGAATCCCTCGAGCCCCAGCGCATCGGCGAGGCGCTCCCGCGCTTCGCCGCGCTCTTCGTCGTGAAGGCCCGCGAGAACCTCTTGCGGCGCCACCAGCGCCTTCTCGCCCGCCGCGTCGCGCGCGGCGAGGGTGAAGATGTCCGCGGGCTCGCGGATCCAGCCCAGGAGGTAGAACTGCTCCACCTGCTTCGCGCCCAGCCCCTCGATATCGAAGGCCGCGCGCGAGACGAAATGCTTCAGCTTCTCGATGGCCTGCGCGGGGCAGATCAGCCCGCCCGTGCAGCGGCGCACCGAATCCCCCTCCTCCCGGATCGCGTCCGAGCCGCATTCGGGGCAGCTCGTCGGGAAGACATAGGCGGTGGCGCCCTCCGGCCGGCGCGAGAGATCCACGTCCGCCAGTTTCGGGATCACGTCGCCGGCGCGGTAGACCTGCACCCAGTCGCCCACGCGAATGTCCTTTCCGTCGCGGATCGGGTTGCCCTGCGAATCGCGCCCCGCGATGTAATCCTCGTTGTGCAGCGTCGCGTTTGACACGACGACCCCGCCCACCGTGACCGGGACCAGCCGCGCCACGGGCGAAAGCGCGCCGGTGCGGCCCACCTGGATGTCGATCGCCTCGAGCTGCGTCCAGGCGAGTTCGGCGGGAAACTTGTGGGCGATGGCCCAGCGGGGCGTGGTGGACCGGAAGCCGAGCCGCTCTTGCAGCGCAAGGTCGTTCACCTTGTAGACGACGCCGTCGATGTCATAGCCAAGCGCGGCGCGGCGCCGTTCGACCTCGCGGTAGCGGGCAAGCATCTCGCCGGGTCCGTCGCAGAGCGCGGTGAGCGGGTTCGTCGGGAAGCCAAGCGCCGAGAGACGCTCGATCGCGCCCATCTGCGTCTCGGCGAGCGGCGCCGAGAGCGCGCCCCAGCCATAGGCGAAGAAGCGGAGCGGGCGGCCGGCGGTGACGGAAGGGTCAAGCTGGCGCAGGCTGCCCGCCGCGGCGTTCCGCGGATTGGCGAAGCGTTTCTGGCCCGCCGCTTCCTGGCGCGCGTTCAACGCCTCGAAATCGGCATGCGCCATGTAGACCTCGCCGCGCACCTCGAGGAGATCGGGGCCGCCCTCCAGCCTTTCGGGGATCTCGCCGATGGTGCGGACGTTGCGGGTCACGTCCTCCCCCTCGGTGCCGTCACCGCGCGTCGCCGCCTGCACGAGCCCCCCGGCCTCGTAGCGCAGCGAAAGGCTCAGCCCATCGATCTTGGGCTCGGCGGTGTAGGCCAGCGGCGCGTCGGCGGCGAGCCCCAGATAGCGCCGGATGCGGGCGTCGAACTCGGTGATTTCCTCGTCGTCGAAGGCATTCGCGAGCGAAAGCATCCGCACCGAATGAACGACCTTGGCGAAGCCTTCGGTGGGGGGCGCGCCCACCCGCTCGCTGGGGCTGTCGGGGCGCTTGAGGTCGGGAAAACGCGCCTCGATCCGGGCGTTGCGCCGCTTGAGCGCGTCGTAGTCGGCGTCACTGATCTCGGGAGCGTCGTCGCGGTGATAGGCCGCATCCGCCCACGCGATCGCCTGCGCAAGGCGCTGGAGTTCGGTCGCGGCCTCGTCCCGGCTCAGCGCCTCGACCGGCGTCGCTTCAGGGTCTTTCGGGGCCACCCGCGCCTCCCGACTGCAATCCGGGAGAAGTGATAGGCGCGCAGGCCCGCGCGGTCCAGTGGGGGCGTCGCGCGATCAGGCGTTCGCGGCGAACGACCGGGCCACGACGTCACTGGCCTCGGGTTGGGGGTCACGAAGGACATAGCCCCGCCCCCACACCGTTTCGATGTAGGTGGCCCCGCCCGTCGCCTCGGCGATCTTCTTGCGCAGCTTGCAGATGAACACGTCGATGATCTTGAGTTCGGGCTCGTCCATGCCGCCGTAAAGATGATTGAGGAACATCTCCTTGGTAAGCGTCGTGCCCTTCCGGAGCGAGAGGAGCTCGAGCATCTGGTATTCCTTGCCGGTCAGGTGGACGGGCTTGCCGTCCACCTCCGCCGTCTTGGCGTCGAGGTTGACCGCCACCTTCCCCGTCCGGATCACCGACTGGGAATGGCCCTTGGAGCGGCGGATGATGGCGTGGATGCGCGCCACGAGCTCGTCGCGGTGGAACGGTTTCGTCATGTAGTCGTCCGCCCCGAAGCCGAAGCCCTTGATCTTGCTCTCGGTATCGTCGGAGCCCGACAGGATCAGGATCGGCGTGGCGATGCGCGCCGTGCGAAGCTGGCGCAGGACCTCGTGGCCGGTCATGTCCGGCAGGTTGAGATCCAGCAAGATGAGATCGTAGTCGTAAAGCCGCGCGAGATCGATGCCCTCCTCGCCCAGGTCGGTGGAGTAGACGTTCAGGTTCGCGTGGGTCAGCATCATCTCGATGCTCTTCGACGTCGTCGGATCGTCTTCCACCAGCAACACGCGCATCGGCCAGGCTCCATTCCTTCGCTCCGGATGAAACGCACCGTGAACAAGAAAGGTTAATGTACCGTTATCATAAGCATGACGCGCGCGCCCGCAATCTAAAGTTGTCTGTATTTTCTGAGCGCCGTCGCCTTGAGGGCGCTTTCGCCATGCTCCTTCACCGCGGCCACCCAGCCGTCGAACTCCTCGTCGCTGAGGCCATAGCGCCGCAGCGCGTCGGCGCGCGAAATCAGCCCACAGGTCACGCCCCGGACGACGGCGGCCTTGCGCGACGCGACCCACCGGCTCGTGTTGGCGGGTGGCAGGTCGGCGCGGGTCATCACGCGCCCGTCGGGAAGCGTCACGGCTCGCGGGCCATCCACCTTTTTCAGATACATCCGCCTCACTCTCCTTGACGCGGCCAACCTCGCGCGGGCGCGTTTAACAGCCGGTGAAACGCGAGGGTTGCGAGTACGGCGCATTTTCCTATATTTCGCAGGGTTCAAAGGAGCGCAGCATGCCCCTCGACCGTCACCCAGAGCTGAACTCCCTCGGTCTGCCCAAGGCGCCGGCCGAGACGCGCGTGGTCGTCGCCATGTCCGGCGGCGTCGACAGCTCCGTCGTGGCCGCCAGCCTCGCCGAGGACGGCTACGACGTCGTGGGCGTGACGCTGCAGCTCTACGATCACGGCGCGGCGCTCGCGAAGAAGGGCGCGTGCTGCGCCGGCCGCGACATCCACGATGCGCGCCGCGTGGCCGAGGCGATGGGCTTCCCGCACTACGTGCTCGACTACGAGAACACGTTCCGCGAGGCGGTGATCGACGAGTTCGCCGACAGCTACCTTGCCGGCGCCACGCCCGTGCCCTGCATCCGCTGCAACGAGCGGGTGAAGTTCCGCGACCTGCTGGAGACCGCGAAGGACCTCGACGCCGACTGCATGGCCACGGGCCATTACATCCGGCGCAAGACCGGCCCCGGCGGGCCCGAGCTTCACATGGCCGCCGACGGCGCGCGCGACCAGAGCTACTTCCTGTTCTCCACCACGCGGGAGCAGCTCGGCTATCTGCGCTTCCCGCTCGGGCATCTCGCCTCCAAGGACGAAACCCGCGCGCTCGCCGCGCGCTACGGCCTTCCCGTGGCCGACAAGCCCGACAGCCAGGACATCTGCTTCGTGCCGAACGGCGACTACGCCGCGGTGATCGAGAAGCTCCGCCCCGGCGCGGCGGAGCCCGGGGAGATCGTGCACGCCGACGGGCGCGTCCTCGGCGAACATCGCGGGGTGATCCACTACACGATCGGCCAGCGCCGCGGCCTCGGCATCGGCGGCCTCGACGAGCCGCTCTACGTCGTGAAGCTCGACGTCGACGGGCGCCGCGTGATCGTGGGCCCGAAAACCATGCTCGCCACCCGCAAGGTGCCCGTGCGCGAGGTGAACTGGATCGGCGACGGCGCCTTCACCGAGGAGGCGGAGCGCGCGGTGTCCGTGCGCGTACGCTCCACCCGCCCGCCGGCAGAGGCGATCCTGCGCCCGGTCTCCGAGACCGAGGCGGAGGTGGAGCTTCTCGCCCCCGAGGAAGGCGTGAGCCCCGGCCAGGCCTGTGTCTTCTACGAAACGGGCGGCACCCGCGTGCTGGGCGGCGCCTGGATCTGGCGGGGACGCTGACGGGCAGGGTCCGGCCGCACGGGCCGTGCCGGCAGACCATCGAAAACGCACCGCGCCTGCTTCTTCTTGGTGAAAATACTCCGGGGAGCGCGAGGGGCAGCGCCCCTCGCCGGCGCGGAACGCGCCTCGGAACGATGCGCGCGGCACGCGCGCGCCGGCGTCACACCCTGCGCAGCGCCAGTACGGCGTTCAGACCGCCGAAGGCGAAGGCGTTCGACACCGCGACCTCGACCTCGGCCTCGCGCGCGACGTTGGGCACCACGTCTAGGGCGCATTCGGGGTCGGGCTCCTCGTAGCCGATGGTGGGCGCGATCACCCCGTCCCGAAGCGCCATGATGCAGGCCAGCAGTTCCACCGCGCCGGTGCCGCCGATCAGGTGGCCGTGCATGGACTTCGTCGAAGAGATCATCAGGTGATCGGCGTGCGGGCCGAAGACGTCGGCGACGGCGGCGCACTCGGTCTTGTCGTTGGCGGCGGTGCCAGTGCCATGGGCGTTGATGTAGCCCACGCTCTCCAACGGGACGCGCGCGTCGCGCAACGCCCCCGACATGGCCCGCGCCGCCCCCTGCTTGGAGGGCATGACGATGTCGGCCGCGTCCGAGGTCATGGCGAAGCCCACGATCTCGGCGAGGATCTCGGCGCCGCGCGCGCGCGCGTGCTCGTACTCCTCCAGCACGAACACGCCCGCGCCCTCGCCCTGCACCATGCCGTTGCGGTTGGCCGAGAACGGGCGGCAGGCGTCGCGGCTCATCACGCGCAGGCCTTCCCACGCCTTCACGCCGCCAAAACACATCATCGATTCGGAGCCGCCGGTCACCATCACCTTGCTCATGCCGAGCCGCACCATCTGGAAGGCCAGCGCCATCGCGTGGTTCGAGGAGGCGCAGGCGGTCGAGACGGTGAAGGAAGGCCCCTTCAGATTGTATTCCATCGACACATGCGAGGCGGCCGCGTTGTTCATCAGCTTCGGTACCACGAAGGGATGCACGCGGTTCTTTCCGTCCTCGTAGACGCTGCGGTAATTCTCGTCCCAGGTGGACACGCCACCCCCGGCGGTGCCGAGCACCACCCCCGCAGTCGCCGCGATCTCGCCGGCGAATTCCAGCCCCGCCTGCCCGATCGCCTCGCGCGCGGCGATCAGGGTGAATTGCGTGAAGCGGTCGTAAAGCGCCATCTGCTGGCGGTTGAAATGCCCCTCCGCCTCGAACCCCTTCACCTGCCCGCCGATCCGGATCGAAAGCCGCTCGACGTCGCGGAACTCGAGCGGGCCGATCCCGCAACGTCCCTCGCGCATGGCCTCAAGCGTCTCCGGCACCGAGTGCCCGAGCGGATTGATCGTGCCCGCCCCGGTGATGACCACCCGGTTCATCGCGCGCCGTCCCGGCCGCTCACGCGTGCTGCTCTGCGACGAGCCGCTCGATCCCGGCCACGATGGAGGCCACCGACGAGATGTCGAAATCGCTTTCCCGGGGATCGTTTGCGTTGAAGGGGACGGAGATGTCGAAGGCTTCCTCGATCGCGAAGATGCTCTCGACAAGGCCCAGGCTGTCGATCCCGAGCTCCTCGAGCGTGCTGTCCATCGACACGTCGGAAGGCTCCAGCACCGCCTGCTGGGCGATGATCTCGATCACCTTGTCCCGCACACCGCTCATGGCACGCCCCTTCCTTGCGCTCGGCGCCGATCTAGTCGTTCGCTCCGAGCTTTGAAACCGCTTTCTTCAGCGCCGCGACCTCCCGGGCGAGACGCGGCAGCCGGCGGAGCGCCTTGTAGGTCTCGATCTGTGCATCCATTTTCGTCGCCGGGTAGCCCAGCATCACCCGCCCGGCCGGGATGCTCGACAGAACCTTGGTGCCCCCGCCGGTGATCACGCCGTCGCCTACGGTCAGGTTGTCGCTGATGCCCGTCTGCCCGCCCAGCACCACGTTGTCGCCGACCACCGACGACCCTGCCACGCCGACAAGGCCGCAGATCAGGCAGTCGCGCCCGATCACGACGTTGTGGCCCAGTTGCACGAGATTGTCGAGTTTCGTGCCCGCGCCGACGGCGGTGTCGCGGATCGTGCCGCGATCGATGCAGGAGTTGGCGCCGATCTCCACGTCGTCGCCGATGCTCACCCCGCCCAAGGAATGAATGCGCACCCAGCTTTGCGGCGCGATCTCGCCCTGATCGCCGAGGGACTCCCGCACGCGCTCCACGCCGGAGACCTCGGGCGTCACGAAGGAAAACCCGTCGCCGCCGATCACCGCGCCCGGCTGCAGGATCACGCGGGCGCCCAGGCGCACGCGCGCCCCGATCCGCACGCCCTCGCGCAGCGCGCAGCCCTCGCCCAGCACCGCCTGCGCCCCGACGAAGGCCTGCGGCCCCACGGTCGTGCCGCGCCCGATGCGCGCCCCGGGGCCGATGACGGCAAGCGGGCCGATGCTGCACTCGGCGCCGATTTCCGCCGAGGGATCGATCACCGCGCTCGGGTGGATGCCGGGGGCATAGCCCTGCCCGCGGTCGAGCATCGCGGTCAGACCCGCCATCGCGAGCCGCGGACGCGGGGCAGCGATCGCGGCCTCCAGCCCCAGCGCCTGCCAGTCCGCGCCGGACCAGAGGATCGCGGCCCGCGCCGCGCCTTCGGCAAGGCGTTCCGCATAGGCGGGGTTCATGGCGACGGCGATGTCGGAGCGGCCTGCATCCGCGGGCTCTGCCGCCCCGGTCACCGCGATGGCCGTATCGCCGAAGGCCTCCAGCCCGAGCGCGGCGGCGATATCGGCAATTGTGTGGCTCATGACTCCTCCGGGCCCTGCCCGGCTTCTCTAGCCCTCCGCCGCGCCGAGCGCCACCCCCGCAGCCGCGAGAGCGTCCCAGATCCGCGCGTCGCGCCCGTAGATGTCCCGGCGGAACTGCAGGCCCCCCTTGGCCGTGGTCACGGCCGTCCGGTAGACGAGGTGCACGGGCACCGGCGTCTCGAGGTCGATCCGCGTTTCGTTGCCCGTTTCGAGCCTTGCGTGGAAAAGGCCCCGGGGGTCGTCGGTCTGCCGCGACAGAAGCTCGTAGGCGAATTCGAAGGGCTGCTGAAGACGTACGCAGCCGCTCGAGTAGGTGCGCACCTCGCGGTCGAACAGGTGCTTGTCGGGCGTGTCGTGCAGATAGATGGCGTAAGGGTTGGGGAACATGAACTTCACCAGCCCCAGCGCATTGCGCGGCGAGGGCGGCTGGCGCAGGCGGAACGGGAAACTCTGCGCGCTGTAGGCGTTGAAGTTCACGCTGCTGCGGCTCACCACCCGCCCCCGGCTGTCGACGAGCTGCATGTAGGAGGCCGCGTTGCGGTTGCGCTGCAGTCTCGGCAGGTAGTCGCGCGCCATGATCGAGCGCGGCACGTTCCAGGACGGGTTGACGACCATGTACTCCATCGCGTCCGAGAACTCGGGGGTCGGCTTGGAGGCGTTCCTCGCGCCCACGACCGCGCGGGTCTCGAAGGTGACCTTGCCGTCGTCCACGATGCGCGCCGAGAAATCGGTGAGGTTCACCAGGATGTGGCGCGCGCCGCGGTCGGGGTCGAGCCAGCGCTCGCGCTCCATCGCCACCGCCACGGACCTCAGCCGCCGGGCAGGCGGCACGTTGATCTCTTCCAGCGTCGAGGGGCCGGCGATGCCGTCGGGCTCCAGCCCGTGATCCTCCTGGAAGCGGCGGACGGCCTTGGCGAGTGCGGCGGTATAGTCCCGCGCGGGCGTGCGGTCGAGGTAGCCCATGGCGACGAGCCGGTCGCGCAGCGCGACCACCGCGGGCCCGGTGTCGCCGGGTTCGAGCTTCGCGCCCTCGGGCACGGCCGGCCCCCAGCCGCCCCGCGCGACGGTGCCCAGAAGCTGCATCCGCGCCTTCATCAGGCGCGCGTAGTCCGCACTTTGCGGCGGCAGGCCACGGAAGAAGGCGCGCGGGTTCTCCGCTTCGGCGAGCGCGTTCAGCAACTCCTGCCGGTCGCGCCGGGCGATGTCGCGCACGATCGCGCGGTCGATGTCGGAGGGATCCTCGACGACGCCTGTCTGCACGTCGCGCGCATAGACGAGGAACAGCCGCGACAGCATCGCCTCGATCTCGCCCAGGTCGCGCGCCGACCGCGTGTCGGCGAGACGGGCGCGCACCTCGTCGGCGCGGTAGGCCGCGGCGGGAAGCGCGTGAAGATGCGCGTTCTCCAGCGCGGAAAGAAGCGCGGCGCGGCGGGCGGCATGGATCTCTTCGCGGCCCGTCCAGATCGGCGCGTAATCCCGCGCGCGGTAGACCGCCGCGAGGTCGCCGTCGCGCGACGCCGTCTCGGCGAGCGCCTGCTTGTAGGCGGTGAGCGGTTCCGCCGCTGCCGGGAGCGCGGCGGCCAGAAGAACGGCGAGGGCAGCCTCTGCAAGGCGTTTGCGAAGGCAGGTCAGGGTCATCGTCGAGGCTCCTCGCGTCGTGAAATCGCAGGCATCTTCAATCATATCGGGACCCGCGGGCGCGCGCCGCAGATCCCGGCTCGTAGGATGCGGGATGGTTGCGCCCTGTCCAGACACATTCGCGTGGCCGGACGAAAAATCCCTTGCGATGTCGTGGCCTTGCACGGGCGGGCCGACGCAGCTTGACGCAAGGGCTGAGCGAAAACTTGCCGAAATCCCTGTTTACAAGAGCTTAGCCAGAATCACCCCTTGGTGGCGCATCCCCGCCATGCGATACGACCCTTACTGGGGAAGGAACTGGGCAAGCTCGGGCGCGCAACGACGCGCCCGGCACGAGGCGACGGACAGGCGGCTTAACATGACGGAAAAACCGAACGGCACTTTCTCGCGGCGCGGCGTTCTGGCGGCTTTCGCGGCGACGGCGGCCGCGGCGGCGCCCACCTATTCCAGCGCGGCGGGCTTCCTGCGCGGCGGTGGCGACGTCCGCCGGCTGCGGATGTATTCCGGACGCACCGGCGAACGGATCGACATGATCTACTGGATCGACGGGAACTACATCCGCGACGCCGTGGAAGAGATCAACCTGTTCATGCGCGACTGGCGGAGCAACGACGTGAAGGCCATCGACCTTCGCACGCTCGACATCCTTGCCGCCGCGCACAACATGATGGACACCTCCGAACCCTACATGCTGATCTCGGGCTACCGCAGCCCGCAGACCAACGCCATGCTGCGCTCGCGCGGATCGGGCGTCGCCAAGAATTCGCGCCACCTGCGCGGAGAGGCGGCGGACGTGCGCCTGAACTCCCGTTCGGTCAGCCAGCTGTCGCGCGCGGCGCTTGCCTGCAAGGGCGGCGGCGTGGGGCGCTACACGGGCTCCAACTTCGTGCACATGGACTGCGGCCCGGTGCGCAGCTGGGGCAGCTGAGGCGACGCACGCGAAAGCCGGTATCGCAAGGGGCGCCAGCGGGCGCCCCTTCTCGTTTCGGGGCAGCCCGGCCGCGGAATTGTGCACATAAGTATTCGTAGGAAAGGCCAATCATCTTCGCTATGCCGGGCGCCACGACGAAGGGAGGAGCGTCGGCAGGATGAGCGAACCGGATTACGACGCCTGGGTCGGGCGCACGCGCGAAGACCGTGACACCGCAAGCCCGGCCGCCGTGTCGATGATGGCCTGCACGCTCTCCGACCTGCCCGGCACGCCGCCGCCCGATCCCGCCCCCGGCACGCCGCTGCCCCCGCTCTGGCACTGGGGTCTCTTCCATCCCGCGGCACCGATGGACCGCCTCGGCCCCGACGGCCACCCCGAGCGCGGGGCCTTCCTGCCGCCCATCACGCTGGAACGGCGCATGTGGGCAGGCGGGGCGCTGCGCTTCCGCGCCGGGCTTGCCGTCGGCGACGAGGTGCGGCGCCAGTCGCGCATCGCGCGCATCCGGCAGGTCGAGAACGAGCGCGGCGAGATGATCTTCGTCACGGTGGAGCACCGCCTCTCCGGACCGTCGGGCCTGGCCGTGGAAGAGCGGCAGGACATCGTCTACATGCCGATGCCGACAGCGTTCTCTCCCCCGAAAAAGATCCCGGCCCCAACGCGATGCGAGGCGAAGCTGACAGTGCCCATGACCGAGGCGCGGCTTTTCCGCTACTCCGCCGCGACCTTCAACGCGCACCGCATCCACTTCGACCTGCCCTACGCCACCGGGGTGGAGAAATATCCCGGCCTCGTGGTGCACGGGCCCATGCAGGCCATGTGCCTCATGGCGCTTGCCACAGAGGTCGCGGGCCGCGCGCCCGACCGTTTCAGCTTTCGCGGCGTGCATCCGATGTTCGCCGGGGAAGACATCGGGCTTTGCGCCTGGCGCGGGGAGGACGCGCCGGGGCTGAGCCTCTGCACCGTGGCGGCCGCCGGCCACCAGGGGATGCAGGCCACCGCCGAATGGGAGGAATGACATGGCGATCCTGAATGGCATGCGGGTGGTCGAGGGCTCCGCCTTCGTCGCCATCCCGCTCGCGGGCATGACACTGGCGCAGATGGGCGCGGACGTGATCCGCTTCGACCGGCTGGAGGGCGGGCTCGACGCGCGGCGCTGGCCGGTGGCGCCGAACGGGCGCTCGCTCTTCTGGGCGGGGCTCAACAAGGGCAAACGCTCGGTCGCGGTCGACATGAAAAGCCCCGAGGGGCGGGAGCTCATCACCCGCATCGTCACCGCGCCCGGCGAGGATGCGGGGCTTTTCCTGACCAATCTCCGGGTGCGCGGCTGGATGGACTACGAGACGTTGTCCCGGCACCGGGCCGACCTCGTGATGCTGACGCTCACCGGCGACCGCCACGGGCGCGCGGCGGTGGATTACACCGTGAACCCGTCGCTCGGCTTTCCCGACGCCACCGGGCCCGAGGGCTCGACCGATCCGGTCGCACATGTCCTCCCGGCCTGGGACTGCATCGCGGGCAACATGGCGGTGGCGGGGCTTCTCGCGGCGGAACGGGCGCGGCTGCGCACGGGGCGCGGCCAGCAGGTGGAGGTCGCGCTCAAGGACGTGGCCGCGGCGATGCTCGGCAATCTCGGCATTCTCGGCGAGACGGAGTTGACCGGCCAGAGTCGACCAAAGGCGGGCAACGCGCTTTACGGGGCCTACGGGCAGGACTTCGTCTGTGCCTGCGGGCGGCGGGTGATGGTGGTCGGGCTGACGCAGCGCCAGTGGCGCGGCCTGCTCGACGTCACCGGCACCGCGGAGGAGATGGACGCGCTCGCCCGGAGACTCGGCCGCGACCTGTCGCAGGAAGGCGAGCGCTGGCATGCGCGCCACGAGATCACCGCGATCCTCGAACCCTGGTTCGCGGCGCGGAAGGTGGCCGATTTCGCCGATGCCTTCGACAAGGCGGGCGTCGCCTGGTCGGTCTTCCGCGATTTCCGTACCGCGATGGAGGAAGACCCCGACCTTTCCACCGAGAACCCGCTCTTCACCCGGATCGATCAGCCGGGCATCGGCGAGCTTCTGACGCCGCAAAGCCCTTTCGCGTTCTCGGCCGCACGGCGCGCGGATCCCGCGCCGGCCCCGCAGCTGGGCCAGCACACCGAAGAGGTGCTCGCCGATGTGGCCGGTCTTTCTTCGGGCGAGATCGGACGGCTGTTTGACAAGGGCGTGGTGGGCGGCCCCGTGCCCGCCGCCTGAACGACGCGCGGTTGCCTGCCGGACCGGCACGCGGCACTCTCGTTCCCCGCGCCAGGAGAGCCCGATGAAACCCTTCCTGATCCTCCAGCTTCGCCCCGAGACCGAGGTCGCCGACGACGAATACCGCGCCTTCCTCGACAAGGGCGGGATCGCGCCCGACCGCGCGCGGCGCGTCCGGCTCGACCAGGAGGCGCTTCCGGCCGACCTCGACCTCGACGATTATGCCGGCGTGATCGTGGGCGGGGGGCCCGGCTGCGTGAGCGACCCGCCCGAGGAGAAGGCGCCGGTCGAGGCGCGGATCGAGGCCGCGGTCCTTGGCCTCATGCCGGAGATCTGCGCGCGCGACCTGCCCTTTCTTGGCTGCTGCTACGGGATCGGGATCCTCGGCCAGCATCTCGGCGCCCCGGTGGGCAAGGGTCTTTACGCAGAGCCGGTCGGCGCCGTGGCCTGCGAGGTGACGCCCGACGGGCGGGGCGATCCGTTGCTCGACGGCCTGCCCGACAGCTTCGCCGCGCTCGTGGGCCACAAGGAAGCGATGGAGGCGCTTCCGAACGACGCGGCGGCGCTGGTGACGTCGGGCCCCTGCCCGTTCCAGATGGTCCGGCACCGCCGCAACGTCTACGCCACGCAATTCCACCCCGAAGCCGACGGCGAGGTGTTCGCGCTGAGGATCAGGATCTACCGCGAGCGCGGCTATTTCCATCCCGAGGAGGCCGATGCCCTGACCATCGCCTGCCGCGCGGCCGCCGTCACCTGGCCCGAGCGCATACTGCGGAACTTCGTCGCGCGATACGGCGCCTGACGCGCGCGGCACGCGCCGACAGCGCCCGCAAGCAGCGCGTCGTGCCAGGCGCGAGCCGGGGCCGGCCAAACTGAAAGGCGGGAAAGGTGGCGCACCCGATAGGATTCGAACCTATGGCCTCTGCCTTCGGAGGGCAGCGCTCTATCCAGCTGAGCTACGGGTGCCTGCGACGAGCCGTATAGGCAAAACCGCGCGGCCCTGCAAACCCAAACTTGACCCCCGGGGCCGCCCACCGGTTTGCCCTTGCCGCGAGGCGCGGCGACCGCGTAACTGTCGGCCACTCCCCCGAAGACGAGGTTCGTGCCGATGATCCGTGCGCCGCTCTCCCTCCTTGTGATCCTGCAGGCCGGGGTGTCGGCCGCGAGCCTCGTGGTCGAGATCGTCGCCGGGAGGATGCTGGCGCCCTATGTCGGCATGTCGCTTTACACCTGGACGGCAATCATCGCGGTCGTGCTCGCAGGGTTCTCTGCCGGGCACTGGTGGGGCGGGCGGATCGCCGAGCACCCGGCGCCCGGGGCGTTGCGGCGCACGGGCTGGGCGCTTATCGCAGCGGCGCTCACCACGGGCGCGGCGGTCGCGCTGCTGCGGCTCGTGGCCGATCCCGTGCTGGCGCTCTCCGGCCACCCGGTTGCCGGGATCACCGCGCTCGCGGCGGCCGTCTTCTTCCTGCCGTCTCTCTTCGCGGGCATCCCCGCGCCGGTGCTCGCGCAGATCGCCGTGAGCGAAAGCGACCGGTCCGGCCCCGCGCTCGGCGCGATGTTCGCCGCGGGCGCCATCGGCGCGATCGCGGGCACGCTGCTTGCGGGGTTCGTCTTCATCGCATGGCTCGGTTCGACGCTCACCCTCGCCGTGGTCACGGTCTTCTACGTGGGATCCGCCGCGCTCTGCTTCTGGATGGGGCGCGTGCGTCCCGGCGCGGGCTCCGCCCTCGCCGGCGCGGCGGCCGTGGCGCTGGCCGCGACCGGCCTCGCGCGCGCCGCCGTTTGCGACACGGAAAGCCAGTATTACTGCATCCGCACCGTGGATATCGCCGCCGACGCCGCCCGCCCCGTGAACTTGATGGTGCTCGACCACCTGGCCCACGGCATCAGCGCGCGCGACGCGCCGCTGGTGATGTTCACCGAGTACACCGCAATGCTCGACCGCATCGCGCGGGGGCGCATGGAGGGCCGGGAATTCTCGAGCTTCTTCATCGGCGGCGGCTCCTACTCGGTGCCGCGCGCCTGGGCCGCGCGCGCCGCGGGGCCCATCACCGTGGCCGAGATCGACCCCGCGGTGACCCGCACCGCGGCCCGCGATTTCTGGTTCGACCCCGAGAGCGCGCGCATCCTTCATGCCGACGCGCGCCGCGCGCTGCGCGAGGATCCCGCGCGCTACGACGTGATCGTGGGCGACGCCTTCACCGACATCGCGGTGCCCGCGCATCTCGTCACGCGGGAATTCTTCGAGCTGGTCCGCGAGCGCATGACGCCCGGCGGGGTCTACCTGATGAATGTCGTGGATTTCGAGCACCGTCTCGACGCGCTGGCCGCGATCGTGGCCACGCTGCGCGCCGTCTTCCCGTCGGTCGAGATCTGGACCGAGGCCACCCCGCCCGCACCGGGCGAGCGACGGGTTTTCGTGCTGGCGGCAAGCGCGGCGCCCTCCGCCTTCTCGGCCTTCACGGTGCCCGCGCCCGCGCCCACCCGCTTCGCCGTGCTCTCCGACGCGTTCCTCGACGATCTGCTGCGCGAGACGGGCGCAGGGGTGCTGACCGACGACTACGCCCCCATCGACCGGCTTGTCGGACACGACGCGAGCCCGGAGGGCTAGGGATCACGCTCAGGCGAAGAGGTCGTGGGCAAGCTCCAGCGCATCGACCAGCGCGTCGGCCTCCTCCTCGGTGTTGTAAAGCCCGAAGCTCGCCCGGCAGGTCGCCGGAATTCCAAGGAAATCCATCAGCGGCCCGGTGCAATGCTGACCCGCGCGAACGGCCACGCCCTTCTTGTCGAGAATGGTCGAGATGTCGTGCGCGTGGGCCGCGCCTGCCAGCGTGAAGGAAAAGATCGCCGCCTTGTCGCGCGTCGTGCCCTGCTGGTGAAGCCAGTTGAGCCCGTCAAGCCGCGCGCGGGTGTAGTCGCGCAGCCGGTCCTCATGCGCGGCGATATTGTCCATTCCCAATTCCATCAGCCATTCGAGCGCAACGCCGAGGCCGATCTGCTGGACGATCCCGGGCGTGCCCGCCTCAAACTTCATCGGGGGATCGTTGTAGATGACCTCGTCCTTGTGAACCTCGCGGATCATGTCGCCGCCGCCGATGAAGGGGCGCATCTCTTCCATCCGCTCGCGGCGGATGTAGATCGCGCCCGAGCCCGAGGGCCCGTAGAGCTTGTGGCCGGTGATCGCGTAGAAGTCGCAGCCAATGTCGGAGACGTCCACCGGCATGTGGACCGCGCCCTGGCTGCCGTCGACGAGCACGGGCACGCCCTTTTCGCGGGCGCCTTCGCAGATGCTTTTGACGTCCACGCGGGTGCCGAGCACGTTCGACAGGTGCGTCACCGCCACGAGCTTGGTGCGGGGCCCGATCGCGTCGATCACCGCCTGCGGGTCGAGCGCGCCGGTGGAGTCCACGTCCACCCATTTCAGCACGACGCCTTGCCGCTCGCGCAGGAAATGCCACGGCACGATGTTGGCGTGATGCTCCATCACCGAAAGAACGATCTCGTCGCCCGCCTCCATGCGCGGCATGGCCCAGCCATAGGCCACGAGGTTGATGCCCTCGGTGGTGCCGGAGTTCAGCACGATCTCGTCCTCCGAGGGCGCGCCGAGGAAGCGCGCCACCGTGCTGCGCACGCCCTCGTATTTCTCGGTGGCGAGGTTCGAGAGATAGTGCAGGCCCCGGTGCACGTTGGCGTATTCGTGGCTGTAGGCCTCCGTCACCGCGTCGATCACGCAGCGCGGCTTCTGCGCCGAGGCCCCGTTGTCGAGGTAGACGAGCGGCTTGCCGTTCACCTCCCGCGAGAGGATCGGGAACTCGGTGCGGATGGCGGACACGTCATACATTGCCTGACACTCCGAGGAAGGAGCCGCCGAAGAGCGCGAGCAGAAGCGACAGGCCGAAAGCCATGGCCAGCACGCTGAGCACGAGCACTCCGAGCGACTTGAAGATGTTGTCGTAGCCATGGGCCACGTCGATGAAATTCAGCAGGATCCAGAACCCGATCACCGCCGCCGCGATCACCACGATCGCGGCGAGCACGGGCACGAGCGGCACCAGCACCAGAAGCGCGGCCTGCACCAGCACGCGCAGGAACTGCAACCACACGAGAAGCGCCATCGTGCCGTGAAAGCTTGCCTCTCCACCAAGCGCGCGGCCCACACGATAGACCGCGAAAACCGTGGCCAGCACCCCCGTGAAGAGGAAAAGCGCGAACGCCACCGGTGACACCGTTCCCACCGGCACGTCGGGCGGCGGCGGGGCAAGCTCGTTCGAAAGCCCGAAGAGCCCGGCATTGAGCACGACCGCGAGGGCGAGCGCCATCCACAACGCGTCGGACGGCACCTCCATCGCAAGGATTCGTCGTCCCGCCTCGCGCGGGTCCCGGATCGTGTCGAGGGCCAGCTGCCAGAGCGCGGCCGTGGTCATGCGGGGCCTTTCTCCGCCTCTCTGAGGCCGGCGATCCAGAACCATGTGAAAGCGAGAAACCATAACAGCCCCACGATCTGCAAGCCCGGTCCTTCGCCGACGAACCCCTTCACGAGCCCGTGCAGCAGGATGAGCGGCGAAGACGCCATCAGGGACCAGAAAAGCGCAAGCCGCGCCCCGAACCATCCGCCGCGCCCGCCAAGCGCCCGCGCCACGAGGTGAGAGAGCGCGGCCAGCCCGTAGAGCAAGAGCGGCGCGACGAACAGCCACGCCATCAGAGCCCCGCCGAGAAGCGGCTGCACGTCCCTTCCCTCGAAATGCGCCTGCCGCGCGAGCGGAGGCCACTGGGAGACGAAGACGACAAGGCACGCGGCGATCAGGATCGCGAGCGCCCTGCCCTCGTTCGGCCCCATGTCCAGAAGCCGGCGCACCACCGCGGCCGGCCCCCGTCGGTAGGTGGCCGCGATGTCGCTCGTGACCGCCATCAGTCCCTGCGCCGGGCGAACCAGCCTTCAAGACGCGCCACGATGTCGTCGGCGAGGGCACGGTCCTCGATCTCATCCACCGCCTCGGCGAGGAAGGCGAGGGTCAGCATGTCGGTGGCCTCGCCCTCCGGCACGCCACGGGCGCGCAGGTAGAAAAGCGCGTCCTCGTCGATCGCCCCCGAGGTGGACCCGTGCGAACAGGCCACGTCGTCGGCATAGATCTCGAGCTCTGGCTTGGCGAGAAACTGGCTGTCGTCGTCCAGAAGCAGCGACTGGCTGATCTGGTAGCCGTCGGTCTTCTGCGCATCGGCCTTCACGAGGATCTTGCCCTGGAAGACGCCGGTGGCGCCGTTCCGCAGAACGTACTTGAAGACCTGGCGGCTTTCGCAATTCCGCGCGTCATGGGTGACGAAGACCGTGTTGTCGCCGTGGAAATCGCCATCGCCCACCGCGGCGCCCGCCACATGGGCCACGGCGTCGTCGCCGGTCAGCTCGACCACCGTCTCGTTGCGGGTCATCACCCCGTTCACCGTGAGCGTGAAGGTCTTGAAGACGCTTTCCCGGCCCAGCCGCGCGAAGGTGTGGGTGGCGGCGCGACGCTCGTGGTCGCGGCCCTGTGCGCGAACATGGTGGAACGCGCCGGTATCGGCCACATCCACCTCGAGCACCTTGTTGAACCGCGCCGCCGCCGGCCCGTTTTCCAGCAGCGTGAGTTCGGCCCCCTCTTCCACACGGACGACATGATGCAGATAGGCGTCCGATGCCGTGTCGCGGTGGTGGTAGATCAGGCTGACGGGCTTGGAGGGCTTGCCCGTCACCCGGATCAGGAGCCCGTCGCGCGCGACGGCGGTGTTCAGCGCGGCGAGCGGGCGCGGCACCGGCGCATGGCCCCGCGCCTCGAGCGCGCCGTAAAGGCCCTGCGCCCAGTGAATGTCCGCCACACCGGCCGCGGCCAGCCGCTCGATCTCGATGCCCTCGAGCGCGAGATCGTCAGAGGCCTCGGCGTCGAACGCGCCATCGACGAAAACGATCTTCAGCCGGTCGAAGGCGTCGAACATCGGCGGTTCGCCGGCGTCGAAAAGCGCGGCCTCGGGGGCCTCTGGGGCCACCAGCGTGTCGGGGCGGGTGAACTTCCAGTATTCGTCGCGCCGCCCCGGCAGGCCCATCTCGCGCACCCGTGCGAGCGCGTCGGAGCGCGCGGCCCCGCTCCAGCCGCCCGCGGGCACGTCAAGCGCGGCCAGCCGCGCCTCGGTCGGATCGGTCTTGGGTTGCGCAAGCGCCATCACGCCACCTCGCTCAGCAGATCGGTGTAGCCGTTCTTCTCGACCTCGAGCGCGAGATCGGGCCCGCCGGTCTTCACGATGCGGCCGTTCGACATGATGTGCACCACGTCGGGCACGATATGGTCGAGAAGACGCTGGTAGTGCGTGATGACGAGGAAGCCGCGCCCCGCGTCGCGCAGCGCGTTCACGCCTTGGGCGACGAGCTTCATGGCATCGACATCGAGGCCCGAATCGGTCTCGTCGAGGATGCACATCTTGGGCTCGAGCATCGCCATCTGCAGGATCTCGTTGCGCTTCTTCTCGCCGCCCGAGAAGCCCATGTTGACGGGGCGCTTCAGCATCTCGGCGTCGATGTCGAGCTCCTTGGCCTTCTCGCGGATGAGCTTGAGGAAATCGGTGGAGCTCATCTCCTCCTCGCCGCGGGCCTTGCGCTGGGCGTTCACCGCGGTACGCAGGAAGGTCATGTTGCCGACGCCCGGGATCTCCACGGGATACTGGAAGGCGAGGAAAAGGCCGACGGCGGCGCGCTCCTCGGGCTCCATCCCGAGAATGTCCTCGCCCAGCAGCGTCGCGCTTCCCTCGGTCACCTCGTAGCCGTCGCGGCCGGCCAGCACGTAGGACAGCGTCGACTTGCCCGAGCCGTTGGGCCCCATGATCGCGTGCACCTTGCCCGCCTCGACGGTCAGGTCCACGCCCTTCAGGATCTCCTTCGCCTCTTCGTCCTCGAGGCGTGCGTGAAGATTTCGGATTTCAAGCATTTTCTCTTCCTTTCCGTCGGCTTGCGCGCCGATCCTCTTTCCTCGCCCGACACCCGCTCGCGTCGCGCGCCCGACGCGCGACAAGCCCGGTCGGGCCGTTTCGTGCTCAGCCCAGCTTTACCGCCGTGCCCGAGGCCGACACCATCAGCATGGAATTGATGACCTCGTAATCGATATCGACGCCGACCACGGCATCGGCGCCCTTGGCCGCGGCGCGATCCTCCATCTCCCGGAGCGCGGTCTCGCGCGCCTCGGCAAGGCTCGCCTCATAGGCGCCCGAGCGGCCGCCGATGATGTCGGTGATCCCGGCGAAAACGTCCCGGAAGACATTCGCGCCGAGGATCGCCTCGCCGGTGACGATGCCGTGGTATCGGGCGATCTGGTAACCCTCGACGCTGTTCGTGGTGGTCACGATCATGCCGCGCCGCTCCTGCCGGAGACCGCAGGGCGCGCCGGCGCGCCCCGCCCGGGCCCCGTCCATCCCTTTCGGCTCACCCCACCGACCCTTCGAGCGAGATGGCCACGAGTTGCTGCGCCTCCATCGCGAACTCCATCGGAAGGGCCTGCAGCACCTCCTTGGCGAATCCGTTGACGATGAGCGCCACGGCCTCCTCCTCGTCCATGCCGCGCTGGCGGCAGTAGAACATCTGGTCGTCGTCCACCTTGGAGGTGGTGGCCTCGTGCTCCACCCGGGACGAGTTGTTTTTCACCTCGATGTAGGGAACCGTGTGCGCACCGCACTTGTTGCCGATGAGCAGGCTGTCGCACTGGGTGTAGTTCCGGCTGTTCTTGGCCTTGGGATGCATCGAGACGAGGCCGCGATAGGTGTTCTGCGCATGCCCCGCCGAGATGCCCTTGGACACGATCCGCGAGCGGGTGTTCTTGCCCAGGTGCACCATCTTCGTGCCGGTGTCGGCCTGCTGGTGGTTGTTCGTGATCGCGATCGAGTAGAACTCGCCCTGGCTGTCGTCGCCCCGCAGGATGCAGGAGGGATACTTCCACGTCACCGAGGAGCCGGTCTCGACCTGCGTCCACATCACCTTGGAGCGGTCGCCGCGGCAGTCGGCGCGCTTCGTCACGAAGTTGTAGATGCCGCCCTTGCCGTCCTCGTCGCCCGGGTACCAGTTCTGGACCGTGGAGTATTTCACCTCCGCGTCCTCCTCGGCGATGATCTCGACCACCGCGGCGTGAAGCTGAGACTCGTCACGCTGGGGCGCGGTACAGCCCTCGAGGTAGCTGACATAGGAGCCCTTGTCGGCGATGATGAGCGTCCGCTCGAACTGGCCCGTGTTCTCGGCGTTGATGCGGAAATAGGTGCTGAGTTCCATCGGGCAGCGCACGCCCGGCGGAATGTAGACGAAGGAGCCGTCGGAGAAGACGGCCGAGTTCAGCGTGGCGTAGAAATTGTCCGAGACCGGCACGACCGACCCCAGATATTTCTTCACGAGATCCGGATGCTCCTTGATGGCCTCGGAGATCGAGCAGAAGATCACGCCCGCCTTCTTCAGCTCCGCCTGGAAGGTGGTGCCCACGCTCACGCTGTCGAAAACGGCGTCCACGGCGACCTTGCGGCCCTCGGCAGGTGCCTCTTCGGCGCCCTCGACCCCCGCGAGGATCATCTGCTCCTTGAGCGGGATGCCGAGCTTTTCATAAGTGGCCAGAAGCTTCGGGTCCACGTCGTCCAGCGACTTGGGCTTCTCTGCCATGCTCTTCGGCCGGGCATAGTAATACTGGTTCTGGAAGTCGATGTCGGGATAGTCGATGAACGCCCAGGAGGGCTCCTTCATCTCCAGCCAGCGCTCGTAGGCCTGAAGCCGCCATTCCGTCATCCAGCCGGGCTCTTCGTTCTTCTCCGAGATCAGGCGCACGATGTCGGACGTCAGACCCTTCGGCGCGAAATCCATCTCGATCTCGGTTTCCCAGCCATACTTGTACTTGCCGCCGACCTCGCGAACGGCCTCGACGGTCTCGCGGTCCACGCCTTCCTTCACTTCGGCATTGTCCAGTGCGGCCATGACGGTCTCCTGTCCTTGATGGCTCACGCCGCGCGGGCGCGAAACTTCCGGTGCTGTCGTCCCCACGCCTCGGCGAAGCGCAGGATATCCTCTTCTGTCGTGTCCGGGCCGAGACTGACGCGCAGCGCGCCGCCGGCCACGGCGTCGTCGTATCCCATCGTCCGGAGCACGCGGCTCGCGCGGACCTTGCCGCTGGAACACGCGGACCCGGCCGATACCGCGAAGCCCGCCAGATCCATCTGCATCACCTGCGTCTCGCCCTTCCATCCGGGCACGGCGAAACAGCTGGTGTTGGGCAGCCGCGGCCCCGAGTTCCCGACAAAAATAATCTCGCTTGAATGGGCAGCAAGAGCGTTTTCTAGAATATTTCTAAGTTCCGCGACCCGGTCCCAGACACCGTCGGCCAGATCGCGCGCAGCCGCCTCGGCGGCGGCGCCGAACCCCGCGATCCCGATCAGGTTCTCCGTGCCGGACCGGCGCCCCATCTCCTGCCCGCCGCCGCGCATCTGCGCGCCCACGTCGAGGCCCTGCCGCAGAACGAGCGCGCCCACGCCCTTGGGCCCGCCCAGCTTGTGCGCCGAGGCGAGCGCCATCTCCGCGCCCGTCCAGTTGAACGCCACGGGAAGCTTGCCGAAGGCCTGGGTCATGTCGCTCACGGCGATCCCCCGGGGCAGATCCTGCACCACGCCGGTCTCGGAATTGGCGAGTTGCAGGGCGGTGCGCCCGGGACTCTCGACCGCGACCTGCCCTGCGCCATCCACCGGCAGGACGGGATCGACCCAGGCCGCGACGGCGTCATGCTCCACGTCGCCCGCCACGAGGCCGCGCCCGGCACAGGCCAGCGCCGCGGCCTCCGTCGCGCCCGAGGTGAACACGATGTCCGCGCCCTCGGCCCCGAAGGCCGCGGCCACCTGCGCGCGCGCCCGCTCCAGCAGCGCCTTCGCCGCGCGGCCTTCGGCGTGCACCGAGGACGGGTTGCCCGTCACCTCCATCGCCGCGATCATCGCGGCGCGGGCCTCGGGGCGCAGCGGCGCCGTGGCGTTCCAGTCGAGGAAGGCCCGGATCATTCGTCCACCAGCGCGAAGATGTCCGGCACCGCGGGGCACGGGGCCAGCGCGTTCTCCACGACGTCGGAAAGCCGCGTCTGGTGCAGGAAGACGTAGACCTGCGCCGACAGGCTTTCCCAGAGCCGGTTCGTCAGCGACTGCGCCCGGCTGCCGGACAGCCCGCCCTTGGCGCCGGCGCCCTTGTGCATGGCGTCCACCGTCTCGTCCACGGCCTGCAGCACGTCCACCACGGTGATCTCCGTCGCCGGGCGGGCCAGCCTGTAGCCGCCCCCCGGGCCGCGCACCGACTCGACGAGACCGGCGCGCCGAAGCTTCACGAAAAGCTGCTCGAGGTAAGGAAGCGAGATCGACTGCCGCCGTGATATGTCGCCGAGGGACACGAGCTCGCCTTGCGGCTGCAGCGCGATGTCGGTCAGCGCGACCATGGCGTAGCGCCCCTTCGTGGAGAGTTTCACTGGATTGCGCCCCTGCGACAATGTTGACCTGATGCGCGCCAGCGCTTAACTGACCGCCAGCCCGAAGCCATGCCCAGCATCACAGGCTTAGAACAGTTCTAAAGTATGCGAGGGAATTCGTCAACAATTCCCGCGTCGCAAGGAGTCTTCCCGACATGCCCGAGGTGATTTTCGCAGGACCGGAGGGCCGCCTGGAAGGCCGCTACCATCCGCAGAAGGAACGCGACGCGCCCATCGCGATCATGCTGCACCCGCACCCGCAGTTCGGGGGCACGATGAACAACAAGGTCGTCTACAACCTGCATTACGCGTTCCATCGCATGGGTTTCACCGTCCTGCGCTTCAACTTTCGCGGCGTGGGCCGCAGCCAGGGCGAGTACGACCAGGGCGTGGGAGAGCTGTCCGACGCGGCCTCCGCGCTCGACTACCTCCAGTCGCTGAACGCGAACTCCAAGCATTGCTGGGTCGCGGGCTTCTCCTTCGGCGCCTGGATCGGGATGCAGCTTCTGATGCGCCGCCCCGAGATCACGGGCTTCGTCTCGGTCTCGCCGCCGGCCAACATGTACGATTTCTCGTTCCTCGCGCCCTGCCCGTCCTCGGGCCTCATCATCAACGGCTCGGCCGACCGCGTGGCCCCGCCTGCCGACACCGCCGCGCTGGTCGCGAAGCTCAAGGACCAGAAGGGCATCACCATCACCCACGAAGAGATCGAAGGCGCGGGCCACTTCTTCGAGGGCCCGCACATGGACAGCATGATCGACACCGTGACCGGCTACGTGAAACGCCGGCTGACGGAAACGACGCGCTGATGGGCGTCGCCGAAGATCTCGCCGACGCGCTGGCGCGCGACGTGATCGCGGCGGCCGAAGAGCTGGGCGACGACACGGTCATCGACGAGGTCGCCAAGGCGCTTGGCCAATCCTCCACCACGACGGAGGAGGCATTCATGACATCGGTGCGCGTGCGCATCGCGGAACGCCGCGCGCGGCGCGTGCTCGAAAAGGCCGTGGCGCGCCGGCGCGCCGAGGGCGCGACGCCCGCGCCCGCCCCGAAGGACGGCAGCGCGGAAAGTGGCGCCACGCCCGCGACCAAGGGCAGTTCGGCGCCAGGCCCCGCCCCGGCCCCCGCGCCCAAGCGCGCGGACACGCGGCGGTCGGGGCCGCGCATCCCGCGCCCGCCCGCAACGCCGCGGCCGAAAACCGACGGAGACCGCTAGACCGGAACAGTCGGCCGGCCGCGTGGCGCGGCGCCGCATCCAAGCGCTGCAAAGAGACCGGAAGATCCTGTGGATCACGCCTGCCCGGGGCCACGCCTCAGGCGCTTTCGGACCGCGCCGCAGAAGCTTGCGCCTTGGCGGCTTTCTTCTTTTCCGCGACCTTTTCCGCCAGATCGCGCGCGATCGCGAAGGCGCCGCGAATCTTGTCGGCCTCTCTTGCCCAGTCGCGCCGGACCACGATCTTGTTGTCGCGGACCTTCGCCAGGCCGTCCTGCGCCTTGATGAATTCCACCAGCCCTTCGGGGTTGGCGAACTTGTCGTTGTGGAACTGGATCGTCGCGCCCTTGGGCCCGCCGTCCAGCTTCGCGATGCCCGCGCGCTTGCACATCGCCTTGATCCGCACCACCAGCAGAAGCGTGTTCACCTCCTTCGGCAATTTGCCGAAGCGATCGATCAACTCGGCGGCGAAGCCTTCGAGCTCCACCTTGGTCGTGAGCGACGACAGACGCCGATAAAGCCCCAGCCGCACGTCGAGGTCCGGCACGTAATCCTCCGGAATGAGGACCGGAACGCCGAGGTTGATCTGCGGCGCCCATTGCTCATCGGCCTCCGAAAGGCCTTCCATCTCGCCCGCGCGGATCTTGGCGATCGCCTCCTCCAGCATGGTCTGGTAGAGTTCGTAGCCCACATCGCGCATCTGCCCGGACTGCTCTTCGCCCAGAAGATTGCCCGCGCCGCGGATGTCGAGATCCTGGCTTGCCAGCGTGAAGCCCGCGCCGAGCGTGTCGAGGCTGCCCAGCACCCTCAGTCGCTTCTCCGCGGCGGGCGTGAGCGGTGCGCGCGGCTTGGTGGTGAGGTAGGCATGGGCGCGCGTCTTGGCACGCCCCACCCGCCCCCGGATCTGGTAGAGTTGCGCGAGTCCGAAGAGGTCCGCGCGCCACACGACCATCGTGTTGGCCGTGGGGATGTCGAGGCCGGATTCCACGATCGTGGTGGCCAGCAGCACGTCGTACTTGCCGTCGTAGAAGGCGTTCATCCGGTCGTCGAGCTCGCCGGCCGCCATCTGGCCGTGGGCTATGACGTAGCTGACCTCCGGCACCTGCTCCTGAAGGAACGCCTCCATCTCGGGCAGGTCCTTGATGCGCGGCACCACGAAGAAGCTTTGCCCGCCGCGGTAATGCTCGCGCAGAAGCGCCTCGCGCACCGTCACCGCGTCGAACTCGCTCACATAGGTGCGAATCGCCAGCCGGTCGACGGGCGGGGTTCCGATGATGCTGAGATCCCGCACACCCGAAAGCGACAGTTGCAGCGTTCGCGGGATCGGCGTCGCGGTGAGCGTGAGCACATGCACGTCCGAGCGCAATTGCTTCAGCCGCTCCTTGTGGGAGACGCCGAAATGCTGCTCCTCGTCGATGACGAGGAGGCCGAGGTTCCGGAACCGCACGCTCTTGGCCAGCAGCGCGTGGGTGCCCACCACGATGTCCACCGTGCCCTTGGCAAGCCCCTCGCGCGTGGCGGCCGCGTCCTTCTGCGACACGAAGCGCGAGAGCGCGCGCACCTCCAGCGGAAAGCCGCGGAACCGCTCGCGGAAGCTTTGCGCATGCTGGCGGGCCAGCAGCGTGGTGGGCGCGATCACCGCGACCTGCACGCCCGACATGGCCGCCACGAAGGCCGCGCGCATCGCCACCTCGGTCTTGCCGAAGCCCACGTCGCCGCAGATCAGCCGGTCCATCGGATGGCCGGAGGTCATGTCGTCGAGCACCGCCTCGATGGCGGAAAGCTGGTCGTCGGTTTCCTGGTAGGGAAAGCGCGCCGAGAACTCTTCCCAGGCGTGGGGCGGCGGGTCGAGCACCGGCGCCTTGCGCAGCGCACGCTCGGCCGCCACGCGGATGAGCCGGTCGGCCATCTCGCGGATGCGTTCCTTGAGCCGCGCCTTCTTGGCCTGCCACGCACCGCCGCCCAGCTTGTCGAGAAGCCCTTCCTCGTGGCCGTAGCGGCTCAGAAGCTCGATGTTCTCGACCGGCAGGTAGAGCTTGGCGCCCTCGGCGTATTCCAGGCGCAGGCACTCATGCGCGGCGCCCGCCGCGGTGATCACCTCGAGGCCCATGTAGCGCCCGATCCCATGCTCCACATGGACCACCAGATCGCCCGGCGAAAGCGATTGCGCCTCGGTCAGGAAATTCTCCGCGCGGCGGCGCTTCTTCGGGGCGCGGATCAGCCTGTCGCCCAGCACGTCCTGCTCGGCGATCACGGTCATGTCGGTCGTCTCGAACCCCTGCTCGAGCGGCCAGACGGCCAGGTGCAGGCCCGTCTTGCCGAGGCGCGAGGCGTCGGCGACGGGCACGGCCCCCACGAGGCCCTCGTCCTCCAGAAGCCCGGAAAGCCGTTCGCGCGCGCCTTCGGAATAGGACGCGACGAGCACCGGGCCATCCTGCATCTTCGCGCGAACGTGCTCCGCCAGAACACTGAAAAGGTTCACCTTCTCGTTCTGTCGTTCGGGCGTGAAGCTGCGCCCGATCCGGCCGCCTGCGTCCACGATGCCCGGGCCGGACGCCCGCGGAAGCGGGGAGAACTGCACCACCCGCCGGTCGCCGAGCGCCGTGTCGAGCGCCGCCTCGTCGAGGTAGAGCTCTCCCGGCGGGACGGGCTTGTAGACGGTGTCGATGCGGCCCTTCTGGCTCATCGCCTCGCGGCGCGCCTCGTACTGGTCGACGATGCCCTCCCACCGCGCGAGGTGCGCCGGACGGGTCTGGTCGTCGAGCGTCACCGGCGCGCCCGGCAGATAGTCGAAAAGCGTCTCCAGCCTCTCGTGGAACAGCGGCAGCCAGTGTTCGGCGCCCTGGTGCTTGCGCCCCGCGCTCACCGCCTCGTAGAGCGGATCGTCGCTGCCCGCCGCGCCGAACTCGATCCGGTAATTCTGGCGGAACCGCAGGATCGACGCCTCGTCCAGGATCACCTCGGAGACCGGGGCAAGCTCCACCCGCTCCAGCGCTTCGGTGGTCCGCTGGCTTGCCGGGTCGAACCGGCGCGCCCCGTCGAGAACGTCGCCGAAGAGGTCGAGGCGCACCGGCCCGCCCTCTCCGGGCGGATAGATGTCGATGATGCCGCCGCGGATCGCGTAGTCGCCCGGTTCGGTCACGGTGGGGGCCTGCGCGAAACCCATCCGCGCGAGAAAGCTCCGCAGCGCCGCCTCGTCGAGGCGGTGGCCGACCCGCGCGGTGAAGGCGGCCTCGCGCAGCACCTCGCGGGGCGGCAGAAACTGGGTGGCCGAACTCATCGTGGTCAAGAGCACGAAGCGCGAGGGCGCGCCGTGCACGAGCGCGGCGAGTGTCGCCATCCGCGCGGCCGAGATGTCGGGGTTGGGCGACACCCGGTCATAGGGCAGGCAATCCCAGGCCGGAAAGCGCAGCACCGGCATGCCCGGATCGAAGAAGGCGAGCGCGGCCTCGGTGGCGGCCATGCGCTTGTCGTCGCGCGCGACATGGATCACGGGCCCCTCGGCGCGCGCGACCTCGCGCAGAAGCAGCCTGGCGTCGTAGCCTTCGGGCGCGCCGCCCATCGTGATCGTGCGGGGGTCTGTCATGAGACGCCTCATCTGTCGCGCGCGCATCGCCTCGTCAAGACGCAAGCGCCGGGGCCACCGTCAGTAGGGCAAGGCACCGATCGCGATATTCTGATACATGCCCCAGAGCGAGGTGACGAAGATCGACAGCAGGCCGATCACCTGCGTCCAGAAACGCAGGACGCGCAGCTTGCGGCGCAGCGCCTCTCCCTTCAGGCCGTCGCGCCGGATCTGGCCTGCGGCCCGCAGGCCCAGAAGCCAAACGAAACCCAGCGGCGTCACCAGAAGGAACGTGGCCTGGGCGAACTCGATCCCGTAACCGAAGCCCATCACGATCAGCCCGGTGAGCAGGAAGAAGACGAGCATCGTGAGCCACAGACCCGCCACATGCACGATGTGGAGCATCCGGTCGCAGTTGATGCGCACCAGGTCGTGCAGGTCTGCCTCGGCCCGGCCGCCATGGCGACGGGCACGGGCGACCATGTCGAAGGGCACGCCCAGCACCCAGTGACTGGCCGAGGACCAGACCACAGCAAGCGCGATCCAGTACCACAGGTTCGAGAACGATCGCATGTCGATCACTTCGAAAACCACAAGATGCCAATCCACAGCGTCGGGCCCCGCGTCGTTCGTCGTGAAGCCCCATTAACCTGCCACGCGGCGCTTGCCCATAGCCCGGGCGCAGGACGCGCGAGGGGGGGGGCTGGACAAGCGCGGCCTGCGCGGTACACCCGCGGGGAGGTTCCCGTTCCGAAAGGCCCGCCCATGCAGCCCATCCAGGCCCCCTTCCCCGCCACGCGTTTCCGTCGCAGCCGGGCCCGCGCCGCGACCCGCGCGCTGACGCGGGAGACGACGCTCACGGCCGACGATCTCATCTGGCCGGTCTTCCTGCGCGATGGCGAGGGCGTGGAGGAAGAGGTGCCGTCTATGCCCGGCGTCTTCCGGCGCAGCGTGGACCGGGTGGTGGAGGCGGCGGCGGAGGCACACGCGGTGGGCATCCCCGCGATCTGCCTTTTTCCCTACACCGACCCGGACAGGAAGACGAAGGACTGCGCCGAGGCCTGGAATCCGGAAAACCTGTCGAACCGGGCGACGCGCGCGATCAAGGCCGAGGTTCCCGGCATCGCGGTGATGACCGACGTGGCGCTCGACCCATACAATATCGACGGCCATGACGGCTTCGTGCGCGCGGGCCGGGTCGTCAACGACGAGACGGTCGAGGCGCTGGTGCGCCAGGCGCTTTCGCAGGCCGAGGCCGGCGCCGACATCATCGGCCCCTCCGACATGATGGACGGGCGCATCGGCGCGCTACGCGACGCCCTCGAGGCGGAGGGCCACCACGACGTGATGCTGATGAGCTACGCGGCGAAATACGCCTCGGCCTTCTATGGTCCCTTCCGCGACGCGGTCGGCGCCTCGGGCGCGCTCAAGGGCGACAAGAAGACCTACCAGATGGATCCCGGCAATTCGGACGAGGCGCTGCGGCTCGTGGCGCGCGACCTGTCGGAAGGGGCGGACGCGGTGATGGTGAAGCCCGGCATGCCGTATCTCGACATCTGCCGCCGCGTGAAGGACGGCTTCGGCGCGCCGACCTTCGCCTACCAGGTGTCGGGCGAATACGCGATGATCGAGGCGGCCGCCCGCAACGGCTGGGTCGACGGCGAGCGCGTGATGCTGGAAAGCCTGCTGGCGTTCAAGCGCGCGGGCTGCGACGGCATTCTCACCTATTTCGCCCCGCGGGCAGCGCGCGCGCTGCGCGACGGGTGACGCCGCGCGGCCGGTCACGGGCGAAGCCCCGCCGAGCGGACGGTTGCAGGGTGACACGCGCCCCGGGACACCGTATAAAGTGGCTGTAACCGGTTCGACCACAAGAACCGGCCAGGCTCAGGCAAGGAACAGGCAGACAGATGACACTCATGACCCGACGCGCCTTCGCCGTCTCGGCTCTCGCGCTCGCCGCGGGCTGCTCGAACGGTATCGGCGGTGACGGCGCTCAGCGCCTCGACGCCCGCGTGGACGCCACGCTGTCCCGCATGTACGCCGATTTCCCCGGAACCCGTCAGCTGGCCGACAAGTCGGTGGGCATGCTGGTCATGCCGGTCGTGACCGAGGCCGGTCTCGGCTTCGGCGGGGCCTACGGGCGCGGCGCGCTTCGCGTGGGCGGCGTGACGGTGGACTACTACTCGGCCACCCGCGCCAGCATCGGCCCGCAGATCGGCGGCCAGCAATATTCCCATGTGCTGTTCTTCATGACCGAAGACGCGCTCCGGGAATTCCGCACGAGCCCGGGCTGGGCGGCGGGCGCCGACGTCGAATACGTCTTCAACAATATCGGAGAGGCGCTCAAGGCCGAGACGACGACCTCGATCTCGCCGGTGATCGCGGTGGTCTTCGGCCAGGCCGGGGTGCGCGTCGGCGCCACGATCGAGGGCACCAAGTACACGCGCATCATCCCGTGAGCGACCGGCGCGCCCGCCGCACGGGCGCGCCGCAGCACCCGGCTAGTGCAGCGTGAATTCGCCCACCACGCTGCGCCACTCGCCCGGCGCGATCATCTTGCGGTGGGTGAAGCGCACCGAGTGGAGCGGGCCCTCGATCTCTGTCTGCCAGAATTCAATGAAATCGAAGAGGCGCGGATGATCCGGCGCGAGGTCGTAATCCTGCCAGATGAAACTGTTGAGGACGCTCCTGTAGTCCGGCATCCGGTAGAAGAGTTGCGCTGTCGTCAGCCCGTAGCCCTTCAGCATGAGTTCGGTTTCGCGCTCCATTCGCATCCTCCTGGCCTGCTGGTCCGAACAGGATGCCGAATCGTACTTACTTTTCAACGAAAACAGCATGTTGGCAGCCTCCGTACCGTGCTGCCAACACCGCGCAGAGGGCGTCGATTGCGCCCCGCCCGCGCGCGGTGCTATAAGTTCGGCGACAGCGCACCGGGCTTCGACAAGAGCAGGCAGAACACGTGAACGACACGCCCCAACCCCCTGACGACGAAAGCGGAAACGCGACGCCCGCCTATTCCGGGCCGGTGATCGACATCGCCGACGAAATGCGGTCTTCCTATCTCGACTACGCGATGAGCGTGATCGTCAGCCGCGCGATCCCGGATCTTCGCGATGGCCTGAAGCCTGTGCACCGGCGCATTCTTTACGCGATGCACGAAACCGGCAACAGCCACGACAAGCCCTACAGGAAATCCGCGCGGCCCGTCGGCGACGTGATGGGGCGCTACCACCCGCATGGCGACAGCGCGATCTACGACGCGCTGGTGCGCATGGCGCAGGACTTCTCGATGTCGCTGCCGCTCCTCGACGGGCAGGGCAATTTCGGCTCCATGGACGGCGACAACCCCGCCGCCATGCGCTACACCGAGGTGCGCATGGCCAAGCCCGCCGACTACGTCCTGGCCGATATCGACAAGGACACGGTGGATTTTCAGGACAACTACGACGGCAAGGACCGCGAACCCACCGTCCTGCCCGCGCGCTTTCCCAACATGCTGGTCAACGGCGCGGGCGGCATCGCCGTGGGCATGGCCACCAACATCCCGCCCCACAACCTTGGCGAGATCGTGGACGCCACGCTTGCGCTGATCGACGACCCGGACCTGTCGTCCGAGCAGCTCATCGCGCACGTTCCGGGCCCGGATTTCCCCACGGGCGGGATCATGCTGGGCCGGTCGGGCGCGCGCAAGGCCTATCTCGAAGGGCGCGGCAGCGTCATCATCCGCGCCAGGACCCGGGTGGAGGAGCTGCGCCGCGACCGCTACGCCATCGTCATCGACGAGATCCCCTACCAGGTGAACAAGGCGTCGATGATCGAGAAGATCGCCGAGGCCGTCCGCGAAAAGCGGATCGAGGGCATCGCCCATGTCCAGGACGAATCCGACCGTTCTGGCGTGCGCGTCGTCATCGAACTCAAACGCGACGCCACGCCCGACGTGGTGCTGAACCAGCTTTGGCGCTTCACGCCCATGCAGACCAGCTTCGGCTGCAACATGCTGGCGCTGAACGGCGGGCGGCCCGAGCAGCTCACGCTGCGCGGCTTCCTGGCGGCCTTCATCTCCTTCCGGGAAGAGGTCGTGGCGCGGCGCACCGCCTACCTGCTGCGCAAGGCGCGGGAGCGCAGCCATATCCTCTGCGGCCTCGCCGTGGCGGTCTCCAACGTGGACGAGGTCGTGGCCACGATCCGCGCCTCGGCGGACGCCGCGGAGGCGCGCGAGAAGCTGATGACCCGGCGCTGGCCCGCCGCCGACATCGCGGAATACATCCGCCTGATCGACGATCCGACCCACACGATCAACGAGGACGGCACCTACAACCTCTCCGAGGCGCAGGCCCGCGCGATCCTCGAGCTGCGGCTGCAACGCCTCACGCAGCTCGGCGTCAAGGAAGTGACCGACGAGCTCGAGGAGTTGGCCGCGAAGATCAAGGAGTACCTGGAGATCCTCGGTTCGCGCGAGCGGATCATGGGCATCATCCGCGACGAACTGCGCGAGGTGAAGGACCTCTTCGCGGTACCGCGCCGCACCGAGATCGTGGACTGGGCTGGCGATCTGGAAGACGAGGACCTGATCGAGCGCGAGGACATGGTCGTGACGGTGACCCAGTCCGGCTACATCAAGCGCACGCCGCTCGGCGACTTCCGCGCGCAGAAGCGCGGCGGCAAGGGGCTTTCCGGCATGGCCACGAAAGAGGACGACGTGGTCACCACGCTCTTCGTCGCCAACACCCACACGCCGCTTCTGTTCTTCACCACCGACGGGATGGTCTACAAGCTCAAGACGTGGCGCCTGCCGCTCGGGGCGCGCACGGCGCGGGGAAAGGCGATCGTCAACATCCTGCCGATCCCGCAAGGCGTCTCCATCGCCGCGATCATGCCGGTGGACCGCCCCGAAGAGGAGTGGGACGCGCTGCAGATCATGTTCGCCACCTCCGCCGGCGACGTGCGGCGCAATGCGCTCTCGGACTTCACCAACGTGATGCGGAACGGCAAGATCGCGATGCGGCTGCCCGAAGGCGTGGAACTGGTGAACGCGCGCATCGCCTCCGAGGATGAGGACGTGATGCTCGTCACCGATTCCGGCCGCGCGATCCGCTTCCCCTCGACGGAGGTGCGCGTCTTCAAGGGGCGCGATTCCACCGGCGTGCGGGGCATCCGACTGCAGCGCGGCGACCGCGTGGTGTCGATGTCGGTCATTCGCCACTTCGAGGCCACGCCCGACGAACGCGCCGCCTATCTGAAGATGCGCCGCGCCGTGGCCGGTGCGGCCGAAGAAGACGCAATCCACGACGACGAGGAGTCGACGGACGCCAACGCGACCATCGCGCCGTCGCGCTACGCCGGGATGTCGGCCGCCGAGAACCTGATCCTCACGATTACCGCAAAGGGGCTCGGCAAGATCACCTCGAGCCACGACTACCCGGTGCGCGGGCGCGGCGGCCTCGGGGTGCAGGCGATCGACAAGGGCCTGCGCGGCGGTCCCGTGGTGGCCTGCTTCCCCGTGGAGATGGACGACCAGGTGATGCTCGCCACCTCGCGCGGCCAGTCGATCCGCGTGCCCGTTGAGGGCATTTCCTTCCGCTCGCGCAGCGCGGGCGGGGTGAAGGTGTTCGACACGCGCGAGGGCGAAGAGGTCGTCTCGGTGGCGTGGATCGCGGACCAGGGCGAGGAGACGGAGGAGGAGGACGCGGGCTGAGGATCCCTCGCCCGCGTCGTCGCGGCGCCCGATCCGGCGCGCCTCAAAGCCCGTAAAGCGCGCCGAATTTCGTTTCAAGATAGTCCATGAGGGGCGCCTCGGAGGGCGGCTCGCCGGTCGCGCGCATGATGAGGTCGCGCGGTTCCAGCACGCCGCCGTGGCGCTGCACCCGCTCGGCGAGCCAAGCGGTCGCGGCCGACGGGTCGCCCCGGGCGAGATCCTCGTCGAGCGCCGGCAGATCCCGCCGTATCGCCGCGTGCAGGCACCCGGCATAGACATTGCCCAGCGTGTAGGTCGGGAAGTAGCCGAAGAGGCCCACCGACCAGTGCACGTCCTGCAGGAAGCCCTCCGAGGGCCGCGTCACTTGCTGGCCGAAATCGGCGGCGAACCGATCGTTCCAAGCGCCTTCAAGGTCGGCCACGGAAAGATCGCCCGCGATCAGCGCGCGCTCCAGATCGAAGCGCATCAGGATGTGCAGGTTGTAGTGCAGTTCGTCCGCCTCGGTCCGGATGAAACCCGGATGGACGCGGTTGACGGTGGCGTGGAACGCCTCCGCGTCCGGCACGCCGACCTCCCCGAAGGCCTCGCGCATCCGCGCGAAAAGCCAGCCGGTGAAGGCGCGCGAGCGGCCGAGCTGGTTCTCGTAGATGCGGCTCTGGCTTTCGTGCACGCCCATGGAGACGCCCTGCCCCGCCGGCGTGAGCGCGAGCGCCGGGTCGATCCGCTGCTCGTAGGTGGCGTGGCCCACCTCGTGGATGGTGGAATAGAGGCAGTTGAAAGGGTCGGCGGGATCGGTGCGCGTGGTGATGCGCACGTCCGCGCCCGAGCCGGAGCTGAAGGGATGCACCGCCGTGTCGATCCGCCCCCGCGCCAGGTCGTAGCCGAAGGCCCGCGCGAGTTCCTCGGCCAGCGCGCGCTGGCGCTCTGCCTCGAAGCGGCCCGAAAGCGCGGGCGGCGCAGGGCGCTCCAGCACCGCCGCGCGAAGGGTGGCGAGGCGCGGGCGCATGGCCTCGAACATCGCCCGAAGTTCCGCCACGCGCGCGCCGGATTCGTAGTCCTGCAACAGCGCCTCGTAGGGGTCGCCCGCGCCCGCGAGCGCCGCGCCCTCCTCCCGCCGCAGCCGCACCACCTCCGCGAGCACGGGCAGGAACCCGGCCGGATCGTCGGCGGCGCGCGCGGCGGCCCAGATGCCCTGGGCGCGGCTCGTCACCCGTGCGATCTCGGAGGCGAGATCTTCGGGCATCTTGACCGCGCGCTCGTGGGCGCGGCGGATCAGGCGAAGCTGCGCCGCGCCGGCGGCGTCGGGCGGCTCGGCCTCGGCGAGCCACGCGCCCACCCGCGGATCGGCCCGCCGGGCGTGCAGCACCGCCTCCATCGCGCCCATCTCCTCGGCGCGCTGCTCGACCGCGCCGCGCGGCATCACCGTCTCCTGGTCCCAGCCGAGGCGGCCGGCCACCTGCTCCAGCGCCGCGGTGCGCCGGGCGTGGGCCATCAGACTCTCGAAGGCGGTCATGCCGCGCGCACCGACTGCGCCACCGGGTAGAGCGCCATAAAGCGCGCCCGCAGGATCAGCACCCAGAGCACCACCGCGCCGAACTGGTGAACGATGGCGAGATGCCAGGGCGCCCCGGAGATCACCGTCACGATTCCGAGGACGACCTGCAGGGACAGGATCGCCAGCACCGCGTTCATGGAAAACCGCGTCGCCGCATTGGCCGACCGGCGGTACCGCCACCACGCGACGAGGCCCAGAAGGAACAGCGCGTAACCCGCCATGCGGTGCATGAACTGCACGAGCCCGTCATCCTCGAAGAAGTTCCGCCAGACCGGTTCCAGCTGGAAGGGATAGGGCGGGAAGAAACCGCCCGCCATCAGCGGCCAGTCGGTGTAGTTCCGCCCCGCGTCGATCCCGGCCACCAGCGCGCCGAGGAGGATCTGGAGGAACGCCACAGCGCCGAGCGCCACGCCCCAGCCCGCGAGCGCCCCCTCGCGGGCCCGTCGCGCCTGCATCAGGTCACGCTCTTCCCGCCCGAGGCGGAAGACATACCAGGCGATGAGCCCCAGGATCACGAAGGCGAGGCCCAGATGGGTGGCGAGGCGGTAGCTCGCCACGTCGAGCATGCTGCCTTCGAGCCCCGAGGCCACCATCCACCAGCCGATCGCGCCCTGAAGCCCGCCGAGCGCGCCCAGGAGAAAGAGCCGCCCGGTCCAGCCCGGCGGCATCCGCCGCGTCACGAGGAGGCCCAGGAAGCCCGCGGCCCAGACGAGGCCGATGAAGCGGCCGAGCTGGCGGTGGCCCCATTCCCACCAGTAGATGAACTTGAACTCTGCAAGGCTCATCCCCTTGTTCTGCAACTGGTATTCGGGGATCTGCCGGTAAAGGTCGAATTCCCGCTGCCAGTCCTCCGCCGACATCGGCGGCAGCGCACCGGTCACGGGGCGCCACTCGGTGATCGAGAGCCCGGAATCGGTGAGCCGGGTGAGCCCGCCCACCGCGATCATCACCACCACCAGCGCGAAGAGGATCATCAGCCAGACGCGCACCGCGCCGCGGGCACCGCGCCGCCCGGCGTCGATCATCCCGCCGCGCGGCGCGTCCGCCGGCCGGCCGCCCTCTCCCACGTCCTCGAAGAGCTTGCGTTTCTCGTTCATTCCCGCCTCCTCGGCACCGCGCGAGACCCTATGTCGCCCACCCCCTCCGGGCAAGCTACTCCGGCCCCTTCCGCCCCCGGACCAACTGCCGCAGCGCCCCGTGCAGGATGCGCACATCCACCTGCGTCAGCGGCATCCGCGACCAGAGGTTGCGCAGATTCCGGCGCATTCCCTCCGCCTTGTGTTCTGGGAAGAAGAAGCCCGCCTCGTCGAGCCGGTCCTCCCAGTGCCGGGCGAGGATCTCCATCTCGCCCGCGCTGGCCCAGCCGCCACGGCCGGTGTCGATCGCCTCGTGCACCACCTCGGCGGTCTGGCGGCGCCATTCATAGGCGGCCAGCAGCACGCATTGCGCAAGGTTCAGGCTCGGGAACTCGGGGTTCACGGGCACCGTGATGACCGTGTTGGCCCGGGCGATGTCGTCATTCTCGAGCCCGGTGCGCTCGGGCCCGAAGAGGATCGCGACACGTTCGCCCGCGGCGAGGCGGTCGCGCGCGTCCGCCATAGCGCGTTCGGGGCTGAGCACCGGGATGGTCATGTCGCGCGGGCGCGCGGTCGTGGCGTAGACATGGGTGGCGTCGGCGATGGCGGCGGGCGTGTCCGCGAAGACCTGCGCCGCGTCCAGAAGCCGCCCCGCCCCGCTCGCCATGGCCGCGGCCTTCGGGTTGGGCCAGCCGTCGCGCGGGTCCACCACCCGCATCCGGTCGAGCCCGAAGTTCCACATGCCGCGCGCCGCCGCGCCGATGTTCTCGCCCATCTGCGGGCGCACGAGAACGAAGGCGGGCTGGCGCGGCGTGTCGGTCATGGGGCTCCGGGGCGCGAGGGGCAGGTCGCGCGCCTGATAGCTGCCGCCGGGGGTCGCCGCAAGCGCCGCGGCCGCGTTGTGGCCAAGCCCGTCGCCCCGCGCTATAGGGGCCGGCGACAGACCGACAGGAGCCGCGAAATGGCCGAGCCCGAGCAGCCGCAGATCTACCTCGTCACGCCCCCCGCCTTCGAGCGCGACGCCTTCGCCGACCGCCTCGCGGGCGTGCTCGACGCCCATCCCGTGGCGTGCCTGCGGCTGGCGCTGGCCACGCAGGACGCGGGCGAGGTCGGGCGGGCCGCCGACACGCTGCGCGAGGTGGCCCATGCCCGCGACGTGCCGATCGTCGTGGCCGAGCACCTCGCGCTGGTGGAGCCGCATGGCCTCGACGGCGTGCACCTGCTTCACGGGGCGCGCGGCGTGCGCAAGGCCCGCGCGGCGCTCGGCGCGGAGCCCATCCTGGGCGCGTTCTGCGCCACGTCGCGGCACGAGGGCATGACCGCCGGCGAGGCGGGCGCCGATTACGTGAGCTTCGGACCGGTGGGGGCGACCGGGCTCGGGGACGGAACCGTCGCGGAGGCAGAGCTTTTCGCCTGGTGGTCGGAGATGATCGAACTGCCCGTGGTGGCCGAAGGCGCACTCGACGCGGCGCTCGTGGCGCGCCTGGCGCCCGTCACCGATTTCTTCGCCGTGGGCGAGGAGATCTGGCGCGAGGACGACCCGGCCGCGGCGCTCGGGCGGCTCATCGCGGCGATGGCGGGCTAGGCAAGACCGGCCTCAATCCCCCCGCGCACGCGCTCCTCGAGCGTGGCGGCAAGCACCTTGCGGCCCTCGAACGCCGAGACGTCCAGGGGCGGATGCCAGACGACCTCCACTGCGCCGCGCCCGGGCGTGGCCAGAAGCTTCAGAAGATGGGGGCCGAAATCCATGTCGCCCCACCAGCCGTAAAATCGCGGATCCTCGCCCGCAGGCGCGCGCCAGATCACCGAGACCGGCTGCACCCGCATCCGCGGGGCCAGTGCCGGGTTGAAGAGCGCCTCGAAAAGCGTGGGCTTGAAAGGAAGAACCCGCCGACCGTCGGTCGAGGTGCCCTCGGGAAAGAAGAGCAGCCGATGCCCGGCCAGCAGCCGCGTCTCGAAGGCCACGCGCTGCGCCGCCGCCTGGCGGGGATCGCGCGCGACGAATAGCGTGCCGGTGGCCCGCGCCAGCCAGCCGATGCCGGGCCAGCCCGCCACCTCCGCCTTGGCAACGAAGTAAAGCCGCGTTCCCGCGTTCAGCGCGAAGATGTCCGCCCAGGAGGCGTGATTGGCCACCATCGCGCCCTCGCCCGTCATCGGCCGGCCCCGCTGGCGGTAGCGAACCCCCAGAAGAACAAGCGCCACCCTGCAGACACCCTGCGTGATCCAGGGCGTCACCGGCCGCGCGGGCCCGAAGATCGGGCGCTCGGCGAGCCGCAGCGAAAGCAGAAGCGCGAGCCCGCCGAACACCACCAGCGCGAGCGGAACGCCCCGCAATGCGACGAGCGCCCAGCCAAGCGCGCCGGGGGCGCCGCGATCCGCGGGCGGCTCCGCGCCGCGCCAGGTGCGGCTCATCGTGCCCCGCCGCGGCTGTAGAGCGCGGACTGGCGCGGGTTCATTCGCGCCGTGTCCATCACGAGGCAGACATCGGTCGTGTTGAACGCGCGGTCGATATAGGCGCCCTCGCCCACAACGCCGCCGAGCCGCAGATAAGCCTTGATGAGCGCGGGCACCTTCAGCATGGCGCGGCGCCGGTCGATCCGGTCCTCGGGCATCAGCTCCATGTTCTGGAAGACGCGCGAGCGCACGCGCAGGTCCGGCGGGGCAAGATGTCGGTGATGCAGAAGCGACAGGGGCTCGGCCAGCGCGGCGGTATCGGTGCCGTGGAAGCTCGCCACGCCGAACATCAGCTCGATCCCGTGCCGGTCCACGTAATCGGCAAGCCCGCTCCAGAGATGGTACATGGCCGTGCCGCCCCGGTAGTCGGGATGCAGGCAGGAGCGCCCGAGCTCCATGAGCCTCCGGCCGTCCGCGCGCAGGGGCGCGAGATCGTACTCGTCCTCGGAATAGAACTGGCCCGCCGCACGGGCCTGGTCGTCGCGCATCACGCGGTAGACCCCCACGACATGGTCGAGCGCCGCGGCATCGCGGCGCTCGTCGATCAGGACAAGATGGTCGAAGAACGGGTCGAAGCGGTCCCGCTCGAGCCGCCGCGCGTGGTCGACCATCGCGCCACCGCCGCCGAGCTCGTCCACGAAGACGTCGTAGCGCAGCCGCTGGGCGGCGAGAATGTCGCGCTCGGCACGCGCCAGCGCCACGCGGAAGAGGGGCTCGTGTGCGGACATCGACCTTCGCAAGGATGGTGCCGGGGGTGTCTAGGCAAGCGCGGAACGATTGGCAACCGCGTCCGGGGCGCAACTATTCAGGAGGGTTTTGCGCCTCTATTTACCAATCCAGGGTTGTTTTTACCTTTCGGTAACAGAATCATTCCTCAATGACCGGCATGAGCGCGACGCGGGATCCTTCCAGCACCACCTTGCCTTCCTCGCGGAAGTTCACGGTGATGCGCCCGCCGATGTTGGATTGCACCTGCCCGATGCCCCAGTCCGGGCAATCCGGGTGGCGTACCAGCATCCCGGGTTCCAGGAGTGCGTTCATGTCCGTCATGTCGTCCGTCCCTTCTGTCCAGACCTGCCATGTCCGAGCCTAGTCACGATCTCGCCGGTCTCATAGGAAGCCGGATCTGCCACGATCTCGTCAGCCCGATCGGCGCCATCGGCAACGGGCTCGAGCTTCTGTCGCTTGCCGCCAGGCCCGACGGCCCCGAAATGGCGCTCATCTCGGAAAGCTGCGCCAGCGCGCAGGCGCGCATCCGTTTCTACCGCCTCGCCTTCGGCACGGGGCCGGGCGAACAGCGCATCGGCGTCCCCGAGGCGCGCGCCCTCGCCGAGGGGTATCTTCATGGCGGGCGGCTTGCGCTCGACTGGGCGACCGGCAGCGATCTTTCGCGGCAGGAACTGCAACTGGGATACCTCGCGCTCCTGTGCCTCGAAAGCGCGATGCCGCTGGGCGGCACCGTCCGAATGGGCCGCGCGGAGGACCGCTGGCGCCTCGACGGCACGGCGCCGCGCCTCCGCGCCGACCCCGCCCTCTGGGACGGGCTCGCAACGCCGCAGGGACCGGGCTGCGTGACGCCGGCCTCGGTGCAGTTCGCCCTGCTCGCGCTGCACGCCAACGGGGCGCAACGGGCGATCGACGTGGAGATCACGGCCGAACGCCTGTGCATGCGGGTCTGACGCGCGCGCCGTCAGGGTCGCACCGTTCCGTCGCCGTCCACGAGGTACTTGAAGGTCGTGAGCTGCTCTGCCCCCACCGGGCCGCGGGCGTGCAACTTGCCGGTCGCGATGCCGATCTCTGCGCCCATCCCGAACTCGCCCCCGTCGGCGAACTGGGTCGAGGCGTTGCGCATCAGGATCGCGCTGTCGAGCCGTTCGAAGAAGCGCGCCGCCGCGGCGTCGTCCTCGGTCAGGATGCAGTCGGTGTGCTGCGACCCGAAGGCGCGGATATGCGCGATCGCGGCGTCGATGTCGGGCACGACCTTCGCGGCGATGTCCATATCGAGGTATTCGCGGCCCCAATCCTCTTCCGTGGCCGGCAGCGTGCCCTCGATGCGGGCGAGACGTTCGTCGGCATGCACCGTCACACCCGCCTCGACGAGGTTGCGGATCACGCCATGGCCCACGCTGTCGGCCACCGCCTCGTGGATCAGCAGGCACTCCGCCGCGCCGCAGATGCCGGGGCGCCGGGTCTTGGCGTTCCGCACGACCTTGAGCGCCTTTACCGGATCGGCGGCCGCGTCGATGTAGATGTGCACGATCCCTTCCAGATGGGCGAAGACCGGAACGCGCGCCTCGCGCTGGACGAGCCCGACGAGGCCCTTGCCGCCGCGCGGCACGATCACGTCGATATGCCCGGTCATGCCCAGCATCGCGGACACGGCGGCGCGGTCGCGGACAGGCACGAGCTGGATCGCGTCGCGCGGCAGCCCCGCGGCCACGAGGCCCTCCTGAAGGCAGGCGTGGATCGCGCCCGAGGAATGCAGGCTTTCGGACCCCCCGCGCAGGATCACCGCGTTCCCGGCCTTGAGGCAGAGCGCGCCGGCATCGGCGGTCACGTTGGGCCGGCTTTCGTAGATCACCCCGATCACGCCGATCGGCGTGCGCACGCGGCGGATGTGCAGGCCCGAGGGCCGGTCCCATTCCGCCATCACCTGGCCCACCGGGTCGGGCTGGGCGGCCACGGCGCGCAGCCCCGCCGCGATGCCGTCGATCCGCCCCGGGTCCAGCGCGAGGCGGTCCATCATCGCGGGCGAAAGACCCTTTTCGCGGCCGAAATCGAGGTCCTTTGCGTTGGCGGCCAGAAGCTCGGCGCGCGCGGCCTCCAGCGCATCGGCGGCGGCCTCGAGCGCGCGCGTCTTGGCGGCCGGGTCGGCATAGGCCAGCTCGGCCGCGGCGGCGCGCGCACGGCGGCCCAGGCCGTCCATCATCGCGGGAATGTCGGGCAGATCCTTCATGGGCGTCCCCTCGCCTGGGAGCGGTCTCGTGCGGTGATCATAACGGCAAGCGTCTCAGAGCGCCATGTCGTCGCGGTGAACGATCGCGGCACGGCCCGGATACCCGAGCGCGGCCTCGATGTCGGATGAGTGCCGCCCGGCGATCGCGCGCGCCTCCTCGGCGGTGTAGCGCGACAGGCCCTGGCCCAGCTTGGCGCCGGCGGCATCGGAAATCGCCACCGGATCGCCGCGCCCGAAGGCGCCGCTGACCGCGGCCACGCCCGCCGGCAGCAGGCTCTTGCCGCGGCTCAAGGCGGCCGCCGCGCCGGCATCGACGCGAATCTCGCCCCGGGGCTTCATCGCCGCGATCCAGCGCTTGCGGGCCGAGGCCGGGTCGGTCTGCGGCGTGAACCAGGTCGCCGACGCGCCCTTTTCGAGCGCAAGCAACGGGTTCTGTCGCATCCCTCGCGTGATCGCCAGGGCGCAGCCCGCCGCCGTCGCGGTGCGCGCGGCCATCAGCTTCGTCTTCATGCCGCCCTTCGACAGGCCGCTTCCCGCATCGCCGGCCATCGCCTCGATCTCGGGCGTGATCGCGTCGATCACGTCGAGCCGCCGCGCCGACGCGTCCACGGCCGGGTTGGCGGTGTAGAACCCGTCGACGTCCGACAGGAGCACGAGCTGGTCCGCCCCCACCGTCACCGCGACCTGCGCGGCAAGCCGGTCGTTGTCGCCATAGCGGATCTCGTCCGTGGCCACCGTGTCGTTCTCGTTCACGATGGGCACGACGCCGAGCGCGAGAAGCGTGCCGAGCGTGGCGCGCGAATTGAGATAGCGCCGCCGGTCCGCGCTGTCCTCCAGCGTCACCAACACCTGCGCGGCGACGAGGCCGTGCGGCGCCAGCACCTCCTCGTAGGCGCGCGCAAGCCGGATCTGGCCCACCGCCGCGGCCGCCTGGCTCTGCTCCAGCGGCAGCGACGCGCCGGAAAGGCCCAGCACGCCGCGCCCGAGCGCGATGGAGCCCGACGAGACCAGCACGACCTCCGTGCCGCGCGCGCGCAGTTGCGCGACGTCCTCGGCCAGGCTTTCCAGCCAGTCATGGCGAAGCCCGCCGCCCGCGCTTTCCACCAAGAGCGCCGAGCCGATCTTCACCACGAGCCGGCGGGCGTCCTTCAGGGCCGCCATGACGCGGGCTCCTCTCCGTCTCCTTCCGCCTCGCGCTCGGCGGCGCGTTCGGCCGCGCGGCCCGCGTCTATCTCTGCGCGGAGCGCGCGCAACACCTCGGTCACGCCCTCGCCGCTCACCGAGGACAGCGCGTGCACGGGACCGCCGCAGGCCGCCTCGAGCTCGGCCATCGCCTCGGCCAGGCTTTCCGGCTCCAGCGCGTCCACCTTGCCGAGCGCGGTGACCCGCGGCTTGTCCGCCAGGTGCCCGCCATAGGCCTCGAGCTCGTCGATGATGGTGCGCCAGTCCTCGGCCACCGTCCCGGACGTGCCGTCCACCAGATGCAGCAGCACCGCGCAACGCTCGACATGGCCGAGGAAACGGTCGCCGATGCCGCGCCCCTCATGCGCCCCCTCGATCAGGCCGGGTATGTCCGCGACGACGAATTCGACGCCATCCACGCCGACCACGCCGAGATTGGGGTGCAGCGTGGTGAACGGGTAGTCCGCGATCTTCGGCCGCGCGTTGGAGG
Organism: Rhodosalinus sp. K401; assembly: GCF_041365735.1. NCBI lineage: Bacteria > Pseudomonadati > Pseudomonadota > Alphaproteobacteria > Rhodobacterales > Paracoccaceae > Rhodosalinus > Rhodosalinus sp. K401. Next base: position 172,275 of record NZ_JBGFSI010000005.1, read on the forward strand.
TGGTCGCGAGGAAGGTGGACTTGCCCGCGTTGGGCAGCCCCAGAAGCCCCGCGTCGGCGATGAGCTTGAGGCGCAGCCAGAGTGTGCGCTCCACGCCCTCCTGCCCCGCGTTGGCGCGCCGCGGCGCCTGGTTGGTGGAGGTCTTGAAGCGCAGGTTGCCCCAGCCGCCATTGCCGCCCTTGGCGAGGAGCACGCGCTCGCCCACCCTGGTCAGGTCGGCGACGAACGTTTCCTGATCGTCCTCGAGGATCTCGGTGCCCACAGGCACCCGCAGCGTCACGCTCGCACCATCCGCGCCGGTGCGCGATTTTCCCATGCCGTGGCGGCCGTTGTCGGCGAAGAAATGCTGCCGGTAGCGGAAGTCGATAAGCGTGTTCAGCCCGTCGACGGCCTCGGCCCAGACATCGCCGCCGCGCCCGCCATCACCGCCATCGGGGCCGCCGTATTCGACGAACTTCTCGCGCCGGAAACTGACGGCACCGGCGCCGCCGCTTCCCGAGCGGATGTCCACCTTCGCCAGATCGAGGAACTTCATCGGCTCTGTTCTCCTGCGCCGCACCGCCCTCTAGCGCGGGCGCGCGGACGGCTCAATCCAGTTTGCGGCTGTAGGTCCATGTGGGCACCTTGGCGCCGCGCGCGACCGAATAGGCCTCGGCATCGCCCAGATACGCGAAACCGCAATTCGTCAGCACGCGCGCCGAGGCGGCGTTGTCCTGAAAGACCGACGCGAACATCGCCGCCTGTCCCATCGGGTTGGCCTCGACAAGCGCGCGCACAGCCTCGCTGGCAAGCCCGGTGTTCCAGTAGGCCGGCGCCACCCAGTATCCCACCTCGGACTGGTTGCGGTCCATCCGCTTCAGCCCGATCACGCCCATGACTTCGGGGCCGTCGGATTTGGTGGCGTCCATCGCCCAGACATCCTCCTCCCGGTCGGGTCCGAGGGCGCGCGCGATGAAGGCATCGATCGCCCCGGGCGGCAGCGGGTGCGGGATCGAGCGCGTCATGCGCGCGACGCGCAGATCGCCTACGTACAGCTCTATCAGTCCCTGGTCCGACTTTCGAAGCGGCCTGAGATCGAAGCGCGCCGTCTCGATGGCGGGCTGGGTTCGAACACTCTCGATCGTCATGTCACGTCTCTCCTCCCGCGACGCCCCCTGAAAACGCGAAGGGGGACCGGCGGCGCCAGTCCCCCTTCTGCATCGGTTCCGAGGCCGGTCTACTCGGCGGCGCCCTGCACGGGCAGGACCGACACGAAGGTGCGGCCCTTGAAGCCCTTGTGGAAGGTCACCTGTCCTTCGAACACCGCAAACAGCGTGTGATCCTTGCCCTGGCCCACGCCTTCGCCCGGCCACCACTTGTTGCCGCGCTGGCGCACGATGATCGAGCCCGGCGTCGCGTGCTGGCCGCCGAAGAGTTTCACGCCAAGCCGACGCCCGGCGGAGTCGCGGCCGTTGCGGGACGAGCCGCCTGCCTTCTTGTGTGCCATATCCCGTTACTCCTTTTCTGCGACGAGCGCCTTGGCCTGTTCGATCCAGCCCTCGCGCTCGATCCGGCCCTTGAAGGACAGCTGCTCGTCGATGCGGGCCACGTCCTCTTCCGTCCACGCGGCGATCTGCGCGAAGCTGGTGATCCCGGCCGCGTTGAGTTTTTCGGCAAGTTTCGGGCCGACACCCGAGAGCTTGCGAAGGTCGTCCGCGCCTTCCGCAGTCTCGTCCGCGGATGCGGCGGCTTGCGGTTGGGCCGTGGCGGCCGGCTTGCCCTTGGGCGCGACCGCCTCGGCCGCGCGCGGGACGGACCCGGCGCCGGTCGCCGCCTTGACGCCCGTGCCTTCGGCGCCCGATGCGAGGATGTCGGTCACCCGCAGGAGCGTGAGGTGCTGCCGGTGGCCCTTGGTGCGCTTGGACGAGTGCTTCCGCCGCCGCCGCACGTAATGGATCACCTTCTCGCCCTTGAACTGGTCGAGCACCTCGGCCTGCACCGCCGCGCCGTCGACGAACGGGGCGCCAAGGCGAACCTCGTCCCCGCCCAGCATCAGGACCTCGTTGAACTGGACCGTTTCGCCCGCCTCGGCGGCGAGCTTTTCCACGCGCAGCGTGTCGCCGGGGGCGACCTTGTACTGCTTACCGCCGGTCTTCAGGACCGCAAACATGGCTTTGACCTTTCCGTTCCGCGCCCTGCGGCCCCCGGGGATCGGTCCGGGCGTTCCGGGTGGGATCGAGATCCACCCGCCTCGGGCAGCGCGCCCCGCGGGGCGTCATGTGAAAATGAGAGGGCACGGCCTTCCGACCGCGCCCGTGAGCCGCGCTTATCGGGGCAAGCCCGCGCGATGTCAAGCCCGCCCGCGCCCGGGAAGCGGCTTCAGAGGTCCTGCATCTCCATCTCCGCGGCAAGCGCGCGGCCCATGGCATAGGAGATCTCGGCGAACATGGCGTCGAACCCCGCGAAAAGCGCCGCGTTGAGCGCCTGTCCCGCTGGCGTACCGGCGGCATCGACATACCGCTCGAGCGCGGCGAGCTCGACTGGCCCGTGGGCCAGCAGCAGAAAGCCCATCAGCCACTCGCGCGTGTCCTGACGCGTCTCTTCCTCCTGCGCCCAGATCATGTCGATCATCTCGGCCTCGGAAATCTCCAGCCCGCCGCCGTCGGCCATGCCGCGATAGAACAGGAACTGCCCGTTGAGCGCCCCGGCCACGTTGGCCTCCACCAGATCGCCCGTCTCCACGAAATCCGCGACGAGCCGGCGCCGCGGGTCCTCCGGCGGGCGCGCCGCGGCGGCGGCGCGGGCCTCGGCCTCGACGGCGGGATCCACCATCGCGCGCCGTGCGCTGACTTCGAGGCCGATGATGCGCTGCGCTTCGGGCGTCTCGAAATAGGCGACCAGGGGCGCCGTGTCCGTGCCCCGGAGCGCGTCCGCGAAGACACGCCGGAGCGTCTCCTCCATCCGTTCGGTGTCGTAGATCCGGTCGAGCGTCGCGCGCCAGGAGCCCGTGATGCGCCCCGGAAGTGACTCCCGGGCGAGCTGCTCGCCATGCGCGACACCTTCCTCGCGCATGATCTCGACGATGTCGGCAAATCCGAGCAGATCGCCGAGCCGTCGGGCATCGTCGGCGCGCACCGCCGCCGGAAGGAGCGCGATCAGAAGGGCGGCGATGGCCAGCGGCCGTAGGAACATGGCGGTACTCCGTGGGATGAAGGCAGGACATCCGGATCCGCAGCCTACGCGCGCGCCTCGCGCTTTCCAAGCGCCACCATTGCCGCGCGCCGGCCAGCGCGGCACGGGGATTCCGGGTTGCACGGGGTCGTTCGACCCGCTACATCCCCGCCCCAGACCCCCGCGGAGAGGTGCCGGAGTGGTCGAACGGGACGGTTTCGAAAACCGTTGACCTCGCAAGGGGTCCCAGGGTTCGAATCCCTGTCTCTCCGCCATATCCCTCGTATTTTTCTGGATACTTTGGACCCAGGGCCGAAGCTGACCGCTGTCATGCCCCTAGAAACTTTTGCTTGCGTGCGCGCAGGCAGATCATCAGGCTTTCGGGTCGACCGCCGGTGGATTGAGGCGGGCTTGGATCGTTACCGGAGCGCGTGCTGATGCGGATTTTCGGAACGCTGACACTTGTCATGGTTGCGACGGGGCTGCTGGTGTGGGGAGTGCAGCTAGGAGACTTTGAGAATAATATCTGCCGCGTGGGTCCCTGTCTAAGCCCGCTTCGCCTTGGTCTGGGCGCAGGGGCGGCCTTCGCAGCTTGGACAACATGGCACCACCTCCCCGCCTCTGGGGACTCAGCGTAACATGAAGGATGCGAACCGTGTTGATCCGGCTTGCCGCCGTGGTTGGTGGCAGCCTTGTCGCCCTTGCGGGGTCGCGGCTTGATGTGGTCCGGGGCGAAATGGTCATGGCAACGCCAGAGGCCAATGTCTGGTTTGTATCTGGCGGCCTCGTTCTGGGGTTCCTGATCGGCCGCTGGCTATGGCGGCGGGCAAGAACCGCGCGGGCGCCCTCCGCCGGATCAGGGCTCGGTCGGGCATCTCCATCTTCCCGGCAGATCCCCGGCCGCGTGCCGGACCGCCGCGGCGGCACTCGCGCGGCCCGTCGCAGACAGTTGGCGCCGGCCCGCCGTGGAGATAGCGCCACCCCGGCGCAGGTTCAAAACTCCGCCCACGCGTCGGACGCCGATGCCTCCCCGCCGCCCCCGGCGGCGGCGCGCCTCACCGACCGCGGCGGTGCGGCCGCAGGCGCAGGCGCGGCCCGGCGCGCAGGTTCGGCCGCCGCGGCGGGCATGTCGGCGAGCGAGAAGCGCCCGAGCGCCGCCGCGAGGCGCTCGGCCTCGCTCTTGAGCTGGTGGCTGGACGCGGTCGCCTCCTCGATCGCCGCGACATTCTGCTGGGTCACCTGGTCGAGCTGGTTGATGCCCGTATTGATCTCCTGAAGCCCGACCGCCTGCTCGCGCGCGGAGGTCGCAATGTCGGACACGAGATCGGCCACGTTCCCGACACGCGTCACGATCCGCTTCAGCGCCTCGCCGGTGCGGCCGACAAGCTTACCCCCCTGCTCGACCTGCGCGGCGCTTTTCGAGATGAGCGCTTGGATTTCCTGTGCCGAGCCGGAGGCCCGCTGCGCCAGCGCGCGCACTTCGGACGCCACGACGGCGAAGCCCCGCCCCGCCTCGCCGGCGCGGGCGGCCTCGACGCCGGCGTTGAGGGCAAGGAGATTTGTCTGGAACGCGATATCGTCGATCACGCCGATGATCCGGGTCACCTGACGCGAGGACTCCTCGATCTCGTGCATCGCTTCGACAGCGTTCAGCACCACCTCGCCGCTCGATTCGGCCTCGGCGCGCGCTTCGCCGACGGCGTGATCCGCCTCGCCCGCCTTCTCGGCGGCGGATTTCACACTGGCGGTGAGTTCGTCGAGCGCCGCAGCCGATTCCTCCAGCGTCGCGGCCTGCGATTCGGCTCGCCGCGACGACTCGCTCGCCCCTTGCGCCACTTCTTCGGCACTGGCCTTGACGGTCGTCGCACTGAGCCGGACCTGTGCGATGAGCGTCGCCAGCGTTTCCGCGAGGGCATTGAAGTCACGACAGAACTTGCGCGTTTCCTCGTCGAGCTCGGGATCGTCCGCGCCGGCCACCCGAACGTCGAGCGCCCCATCTGCAAGCGCGACGAGCTTTTCGGCAAGATCGGCCAGAACAGCCGTGCGCCGCTCTTCGAGCGCCCGGCGCGCGGCGCGTTCGCGTTCCGCATCGCCCAGCGTCCGGCCGAGTTCCTCGAGGTTGCGCGCGATGGTTCCGATTGCGTCTCGACGGTCCGCGCCCGCGATTTCCGCATCATGGTCCCCGGACGCGATCCGTTCGATGCCGGCCGCCACACGCTCCACCGAGCGGGTGATCATGCGGCTGATCAGGTAAGCTGCCAAAGATCCCAACGCCATCGCGCAGAGAACGGTGAGCGCCATCACCACGCGCGTGCGCTCGGCCTGCGCCTCGGCCGCGCGCTGCACGTCCTGAACCCGCGCCTGAAGCGCTTCCTGCACCCCGTCGAGCTCCGCCTCGATGCGGCGCGCCTCGGGCTTGAGCGTGTCCTCGAAGATCTTGATGCGCGTCATGCTGTTGGCGATCTCCGCCCGCTCGAACGCGTCGCCATAGGACTCGAAGGCCGCCGCGAGACGGTCGACCTCGGTCGCGAGCGCTGCGTCGCGGGCATCGGGGGGAACGGCCGCGCCGAACATCTCACGCACGCGCCCCTGCGCCTCGACGACCTCGGCGCGATTCGACCGCACCTGAGCCACCATGTCCGTCTCGCCGTTGTGGAAGGCGAGCGCGCCCAGATGCGCCTGCACGATGTCTTCCTTCATGTTGGAGACGAATTCAGACTGCGCCGCCAGCGACGTGGCGAGGCGGAGGTCGGCCGATGTCTGGTGAAGCTTGAGAAAGGACATGCCCGCCACGGCCAGCGTGACGAATGTCAGAATGGCCGCGAGGCCGAAGATCTGCTCACCCAGCCCGAATTTGCGCATCGGTATCTCCTCAGACAATGTTGGCAAGCGCAACGGCGCGCTTTGCAGGACCATTGCCGATCGCGTCTGAAGAGCAGGTAAACACCGGAGAGACATCGCGTTTGCAGGTCTTAACCGGGCATTCATCAGAGCGTGTCAGGACGGCCGAAACACGGTTCCGAAGGTACCCCATGACCGATCCCGCCGCCGCGAAGGCAGACACAGAGGTCCTTGCACAGTTGCACCTGCGGCTCGCGGCAGAGCTCGAGCGGCTGGCCGCGCTGGCCGCGTCTCTCGACGGGGCCTTCGCCCCCCGCACGGCAAGGTCGGCTTTGCGCAGCGAAGCGCTGCAGGACCTCGACCGGCTTCGTCAGCACTGCGCGGATATCGCCGTGTTCCAGACACGCCTGGCAGCAGCGTTGCCGAAAGAGGCGCCGCTTGCCGCTGAAACGCTCGCGGATGGCTTGCAGTTGCGCGACGTAGCCGATCGGCTGACGGGCCGCGCGACAGGCGCGCGCAGGACCACGCAGACGCCGGGCGAGGTGGACCTTTTCTAGCGCTCCGGCGCCCACCGATGATCCAGCTTCCAGAAACCGTCGCGCCTAGAGAAGGTCCAGATCGCCGGGACCGGGTCCCGCCAGCGGCGCACGGCATGCCGGACGCGGTTCCGGGTCGGGCGCGAACGCCGCCGGCAGCACCATCTGCTGCGCGATACCGCTTCGCGGCCAGTAGCGAAGCTTTCGGGCGCGTGTGCCGCCCACGTCGTATCCGACGCAGCGAATGCCTTCGTTACGCAGGAACCAGAACGCGAATTCGGCATTCGCATCGCCGATACCCAGGCGGGACCCGGTGGTGTTGGCGCCGCCGAACACCTTGGCCTCCAGCCGGTGCAGTGCGCCGCCGGACTTGAGGATCGCGTTGATCAGCAGTTCCATCGCGTTGATGCCGTAGCGCGTCTCCTTGCCGCCGGGCACCGTGTCGTGCGGCAAGAGGAAATGGTTCATGCCGCCCACGCCGGCCACGCGGTCGGTCAGGCAGGTCGCGATGCAGGAGCCGAGCACGGTGACGAAAACGTCGTCCGGCCCATCCGCCACGCGAAATTCGCCCTGGATCACGTGCTGCGTGTTCATTCGGCCTCCCCACGCCGAAGCTGGCCTTCGCGCGGCGGCCCGGCCGCGAGGGCGCGAAGCGCGGCGGGAATCCGCACGGGCGGAAGCGAAAGTTGCACGGCGCCAAGGTCCATCGCGGCGCGTGGCATCCCGTAGACGGTGCAGCTTTCCTCGGATTGCGCGATGGTGCGCCCGCCTGCCGCGCGGATCGCGGCGAGCCCGGCCGCGCCGTCTCGCCCCATTCCGGTAAGAAGGACGCCCACCGCCCGTCGCCCGTGACGGGCGGCCGACCGGAACAGAACGTCCACCGAAGGGCGGTGGCCCGCGCATGGCGGCCCTTCGACCAGCCGGCACCGGCGGCCGCTGGGGTCGATGGCAAGATGACGATCACCGCCCGGCGCGAAGAGGATGCTCCCCGGCTTGAGCTCCATCCCGTCTTTGGCCTCGCGCACGGACCCCGCGCAGTGGCGGGCGAGGCGCGTGGCGAGGCCGCCCGCGAACCGGCCGGGAATGTGCTGGACCACCAGCGTTGGCGGCGCATCCCTCGGCAGCAAAGGCAGGATGGCCTCGAGCGCCGCGATGCCTCCGGTAGACGCGCCGATACAGACCAGCAACCCGCCTTCGGGTCGGGCGTTCACAGCGGCCCCGTCACCCGCTCGATGCAGGCGCGCATCTGCGGGGTCGTGAAGGGTTTCGGCAAGTAGTTGTTCATGCCGAGCTGCTGACCCTTCACGAGAAGCTCCCGGTCGGCACGACCGGTGATCAGGATGAACCCGATGCGCTGCGTCACCTTGTTCTTGCGCAGCGCCTCCAGAAGCGCGAGCCCGTCCATCCCCGGCATGTTGTAATCGGAGATCACCAGATGAACCGGCCGCGCAACGAGTCGTTTCAGCGCGCTCTCGCCGTCCTTCTCAGTTTGGTAGTTCGTGATGCCGAGTTCATCCATGGCCTGCGTGATGAGCCCGCGGCTCGTGGACATGTCGTCCACGATCATGACGTGCAGGTTGTTCTTGACGCCCATCGCGGCGGGCTCCTTCAGTTGCGGGTCTGGTCGGGCTGCGGGGTGTCGGCCGCAAGGTCGGTTCGGACATAGCCGGGCCCGTCGAGCCGGTAGAAGGCGCGCGCCCGCTCCGAAAGACGCTCGGAATGACCGATGTAAAGCCGATCGCCCGCGCGTTTCTGTATCGCGGCGAAGCGTCGCCAGAGACGGTCCTGCGTCTCCGCGTCGAAGTAGATGACGACGTTTCGGCACAGGATCACGTCGAAGCCCCCGTGAAACGGCCATGCATCGAGGAGGTTCAGCACACCGAAACGCACGAGCCGTCGCGGAGCGTCGGTGACACGCATGTCTCCGGTTTGCGCGTCGCGCTCGAAATGGGCGCCGCGCATCGCCGGGTCGAGGGGCGCAAGGGCTGCCTCCGGGTAGATGCCGGCCTCGGCGCGCGCAATCGCGGTGCGATCGAGGTCCGTGGCGAGAATTCGGATATCGAGCGCATACGCGTCGGGACTGGCCGCGAGCACCGCGAAGGCGAGGGTGTAGGGTTCCTCCCCCGTGGCGCAGCCCGCCGACCAGAGCCTGACCCGCGCGCCACGGCGGGCCCGCGCGACAAGTTCCGGCAAGACCGATCGGGCAAGATGATCGAAATGATGCGCCTCGCGATGGAAACGCGTGACGTTCGTGGTGATCGCCGAGATCAGTTCGGCCGGCTCCGCCGGGTCGGCGCGCGACTCCAGCAGCCGACGGTATTCGGAGAACCCCGCCAGCCCGAGCGCCTTGAGCCGCTTGTAGAGGCGCGACTGCAGCAGGGCACGCTTCGCCGGCGGCAGGCAGATGCCGGTTTCCCGGTGAATGAGCGCGGCGAGGGCGACGAAATCCGCGTCCGAAAGCTCTGCCTGACCGGCAATCGGGGTGACGACCGCGCGCGTCATAGCATCACGTCCTCGAGCGGTTTCTCAGCTGCCGGCAGCACGCGGGAGAGGTCGAGCGCGCGGATGAGCGCGTCCTCGACGGTAAAGACACCCTCGACGAAACCGTTTCCACCCCCGCCGGCCACCTCCGGCGTCGGGCGCAAACCCTCCGCCTCGACCGTGATGATGTCGGAGACCGCCTCGACGAGCAGGCCGACCGTCCCGCCGCCCAGGTTGGCGATCACGATCACGTGGCGTTCGGTCGGCTCGGTGCGGCCAAGGCCAAGCCGGAGGGCGAGGTCGATGACCGGGATCACGTTGCCGCGCAGGTTCATCACGCCGGTGACGAAGTCCGGTGCGCGCGGCAAGAGCGTCGTCGGCGTCCATCCGCGAATTTCACGCACGAGGCCGATATCGATGCAGAAATCCTGACCGGCCGCGCGGAAAGACACGATCTCGCGGTGAAGCTGGATGCTCTCTACGGCGGTTTCTGGGGCAACGTGTTCCATGTCAGCAGGCTCCGAAGGCTCTGGGAAGGGACTCGGCGTCGCGCTGGCCGCGTTCTGGATTGGCGACCTCGTCCACGTCGATGATCAGGGCGATGCGTCCGTCGCCAAGGATCGTGGCCGCGGCGATGCCCGGAACCTGTCCGTAGTTCTCCGTCAGCCCCTTGATGACGACCTCGCGCTGTCCGAGGATGCGATCCACGGCGATCGCCACGCGCTGACCCGAGAAACTTTCGACAAGAAGGATGGCGGTTCCGGCGGGTTCCTCCGGCGGCAGGCGATAGCCGAGCGCGGCGCCGAGGTCGAAGAGCGGGATCAGCGCGCCACGCATNGGGCGATGCGTCCGTCGCCAAGGATCGTGGCCGCGGCGATGCCCGGAACCTGTCCGTAGTTCTCCGTCAGCCCCTTGATGACGACCTCGCGCTGTCCGAGGATGCGATCCACGGCGATCGCCACGCGCTGACCCGAGAAACTTTCGACAAGAAGGATGGCGGTTCCGGCGGGTTCCTCCGGCGGCAGGCGATAGCCGAGCGCGGCGCCGAGGTCGAAGAGCGGGATCAGCGCGCCACGCATGGAGAGGACCGGCCCCCCCGCGCCGAGACGATGAACCGCCGCGTCGTTCGCGCGAAGCGTCTCGCGCAGCGCCGTCGACGGGACGACAAGGGTTTCGCCGGCCACCTCCACGAGCATGCCCTCGACCACGGCGAGCGTCAGCGGCAGGCTGACCGTGACCGTGGTGCCCCGGCCCGGAGCCGATCGCAGGCTCACCCGTCCGCCGAGCGCATGGATCTCGGTGCGCACCACGTCCATGCCGACGCCACGACCGGAAAGGCTGGAAACGGCGCCGGCGGTGGAAAATCCTGGTTCGAAGACGAGGTTCAGCGTTTCCTGCTCGCTGAGGTCCGCGTCGGGCGCGACGAGCCCGCGTTCCACCGCCTTGGCATGCACACGGGCCGGGTCTATGCCGGCGCCGTCGTCGGAAATCTCGATCACGACGAGGCCGGAGCGATGTGCCGCGGAAAGCTGAACGGTACCCTGGCGGGGTTTGCCCGCCGCCTCGCGCGTCTCGGGCGGTTCGATCCCATGGTCCACGGCGTTCCGCAGCATGTGAGTCAGTGGATCGGCAAGGCGCTCGATCACGGTCTTGTCGACCTCCGTCGCCTCTCCCTCGGTGACGAGCCGGACGTCGCGATCGACCGCGGCGGCCGCCTCCCGGACGATCCGGCCCATGCGCTGGAACAGCGGTTTCACCGACTGGGCGCGGATCGCCATGATCCGCTCCTGCAATTCGGTGGACAACTGCTTGAGCTGGCCGAGCGACGCCACCACCGCCGGATCCTGGCGCGCGTCCGCCCCGACGAGGGACTGGCTGAGCATGGCCTCGGCAATGACGAGTTCCCCGACCAGGTTGATGAGCCGGTCCACCCGCTCGAGATCCACGCGGATCGAGCGGCGCTGGTCGGGTGCGGCGGCGCGTGGCGCGCCATCCGACCGCACGGCGGGCCCGGCCTCGCCATTCGTCGCGACCGGAGAAGGTGCCGGAGCGTCCGGCGCGACGGGCTCTGCGGGCTCGGCCCCGAACGTGAGGCCCGCGTCCTCGGCCACGAATTCGAAGATCTCCTCCACATCGGCGCGCGCCACCGGAACCTCGAAACGCACACGCCAGGAGAGGTAGCCCGCGTCCCATTCCGCTTCGTCCCAGGCCGGTAGCCGGTCGAGTTCGGCCTCGCACGACAAGGGCGCGAGATCGGCAAGCGCGCGCAGAAGCGGCACCGGGTCATTGCCGGAGGCGTAAAGCGCCCGGGTCGGCGCGAAACGCAGCTCGGTCACCGCGTCGGGATCCTGCGGACCCGCGTCCGGCGCGTCGTCGAGAAGGTCGAGCGTCAGCGCGGTGGGCGTGAAGCCCGCATCGTCTGCCTCCGTTTCCGCCCCTGTCGTCCCGGCCACGGGTGCCGGCGGCACGGCCGCACCCGTCCCCGATCCCGCGGCGGTCAACTCGGCGAGAAGTGCCTGGTGCTCCGCGGATGACGCGTCGGCCGGGGTGCCCGAGCGCTCGGCCTCGACAAGGTCGAAAAGACGATCGCCCGCGCGGAAAAGCAGCGGCGCGACCGCGGCACTGTCGGCCACGCGACCGTTCCTCATGTCGTCCAGAACATTCTCGAGCGCGTGGGCGAAGCCCACCAGCGTGTCGAAGCCGAAGGCCCCGGCACCGCCCTTGATCGAGTGCACGGCGCGGAAGACCGCGTTCACCGTCTCGGCGTCGGCCTCCTCCGCCTCCATGCGCTGGAAGCCGTCGGACATGACCTCGAGAAGATCCTCGCACTCCTGGAAGAAGGTATCGCGAAGGGAGTCGCGCGCCGCCATTCTACACCTGCCTCGCCGCGACGCGGCGGATGGCCGAGACGAGCTTCGCCTCGTCGAAGGGCTTGACGATCCAGCCGGTGGCACCGGCGCGCCGGGCGCGCTCCTTCAGTTCCTGCGCGCTTTCCGTGGTCAGCACGAGAATCGGCAGTCCCCGGTGCCGCCGGTCGGCGCGCACCGCATCGATGAAGCCGAAGCCATCCAGCCTGGGCATGTTGATGTCGGTGATCACGAGATCGGGCTGGACCTCTTCGAGCTTGCGCAGCCCATCCTCTCCGTCTTCGGCGAGGTGGGCTTCGAAACCGGCCTCGGCGAGGGCGTCCTCCAGCATGCTGCGCATGGTGCGGGAATCGTCGACGGCAAGAACTTTCAGTGACATGCAGGCTGATCCTCACCTCTGTCGGAGCCCAGAACGCGCGCGAGGTCGAGAAGCGCCAGCGCCTCTTCGAGCGCGTCGGACCTGTCCGTGAGGCCGAACGCGAGCCCGTCCTCGCGCCACTGGCGCGCAGCGATCACGAGAAGCTGGAGGCACAGGCCGCCCGCCTGTTGCACCGCGGCGCCATCGAGTTGCACGGGAATGCCGCGCAGGTGTTCCAACGCCTCCGACAGCTCTTCGGCGGCGGTCGGATCCATCCGCGCAGGCAGTGCGAGCCGGCGCGGCGGCGGGGGGGCGATGGCGGTGTCTTCCACGCGATCCTCCTTTCCATGGCCGGGGTGTCGGCCCCGGGGCACGGCGTCAGGCCGACCCGGGAACAAGCGCTACAGCCAAAGGCTTAAGACAAGGTTGCGCGGGATCGGGCGCCGGCGACGCGCATGGGGAGATCACGGGGCCAGAAAGCCGGGCCAGCCGACCCGCCTTCAGCGCACGAGCCGAAGTTCGGCGCAAAGCCCTCCGAGACGATCGCTTTCACCCAGGTGCAGGCTGCCGCCATGGGCGCGGGCCACGTCCGCCGCGATGGCAAGGCCAAGCCCCACACCGGTGCCGCGATCCTGGTTCCGCGCCGGGTCGAGCCTGGCGAAGGGTTTCAGCGCCTCCGCGCGGAGCTCGCCCGGGATGCCCGGCCCGTCGTCCTCCACGGAGAAGACGAGCGCACCGGGCGACGACCGCACCGACACCTCGGCCCGCGTGCCGTACCGCACGGCGTTGCCGATCAGGTTCTCGAGCGCCCGCCGCACCGCCACCGGGCGCAGATGCACGGTCTCGGGCGCGTCCACGACGGCCACGGTCACGTCCTTGCCCGCGCGCTGCGCGTCCTCGGCCACGCACCGCAAGAGCGCGCCCGGGTCCACGGGCTCCGGCTCCGCCGCGCCCGCATCGCCCCCCGCGAAGCTCAGGAATTCGTCGAGCAGGCGCTGCATCTCTTCCACGTCGCGCTCGAGCGGCATCCTGTCGGCATCGTCCAGCATGGAGAGCCCGAGCTTCAGCCGCGTGAGCGGCGTTCGCAGGTCGTGGCTGACGCCGGACAGCATCAGCGTGCGCTGCTCGATATGGCGCTCGATCCGCGCCCGCATGTCGAGAAAGGCGCGACCGGCCGCGCGCACCTCCTCGGCGCCCGAGGGGTGGTAGGGAACGTGCCGGCCGAGGCCGAACGCCTTCGCGGCATGGGCGAGCCGGGTGATCGGGCGCAGCTGGTTGCGCAGGTAGATGAAGGCGATGACCGTCATCAGCACGCCGAAGAACACCATGTTCACCAGAAGCTGATGCGGGTTCGAGGCCGAAAGCCGCACCCGCCGGAAATCGAGCCGCACCGGCCCGGCGGCACTCTCCGCGTAGAACGCGACCTCGCGATTGTCGGGCAGGACGAGCGCGCGGTACCCCGGCAGGCGCTCCTTCAGCGTGCGGATCACCACGAGGCCCGAGAAATCGAACCAGCGGCGCAGGTCGGTGTCCGGCACGGCCGCGGCATCGACCGGCCGAAGCGTGTATTCGAGCGTCTGCGCGAGGTCCTGCACCTCGGCCATCCCCCCGGTCTCCAGCCGCTCGAGCAGGAGGTCGATCTCGAGCGCGACGCTGCGCGTCATCTGCTCGGTCACGCCCTCGAAGTGACGCTGGATGAACACCACCGAGACCACGAGTTGCAAGGTGACCACGGGCAGAACGAGGATGAGCGCGGCACGCCCGTAAATGCCGCGCGGGACGTAGCGTTTGAGCCAGCCGAAGATCATGCCTAAACCTAGACCTGCCCCGCGCCAGGAGGAAGAGCAATGCCGGACCCGAGCGACGACTCCGCCCCACCCGCCGGTTTCGCCCGCGGCCTCTCGCCGGGCTTGCGGCGGATTCTGGCGCCGAACCCCTCTGCGATGACGTTCTGGGGCACGAACACCTATCTTCTCGGCGACCGCGACATCGCGGTGATCGACCCGGGGCCCGACGATCCGGGCCATCTGCGGGCGATCCTCGACGCGGTGCCGCCCGGCGCACGCGTCAGCCACATCCTCGTGACCCATGCCCACCGCGACCACAGCCCGCTCGCCCGGCCGCTGGCCGCGGCGACGGGCGCGCCGGTGATGGCGTTCGGGGGCGCGACGGCGGGCCGGAGCGCGGCGATGGAAGAACTCGCCGCCGCCGGGCTCGCCGGCGGAGGCGAGGGCGTGGACCACGACTTCGAACCGGATGTCCGGCTTGCCGACGGCACCGAGATCGAGGGCGCGGGCTGGCGGCTCACCGCGCTCCACACGCCCGGCCACATGGGCAATCACGTCAGCCTCGCCTGGGGCGAGACGCTCTTCACCGGCGACCACGTGATGGGCTGGGCAAGCTCCCTCGTCTCTCCGCCCGATGGCGACGTGAGCGATTTCATGGCCTCCTGCGTACGGCTGCGGCGCCGGGGCTGGCGCGTCTTCCATCCCGGCCACGGCGCCCCCGTCGCCGAGCCGCGGGCGCGGCTCGACTGGCTGATCGGCCATCGTCGTGCCCGCGAGGCCCAGATCCGCGCGGCCCTCGCCGCCGCACCCGGAACGGCGGCCGAGATCGCCCGGCGGATCTACACCGACACGCCCGAGGCGCTCTTGCCCGCGGCGACACGCAACGTCCTCGCCCATCTTCTCGACCTGCGCGGCCGCGGTCTTGCCCAACCCGAAGGCGCGTTGTGCGAACACGCGGTCTTCGCAGCGACCGTGCGCTGACCCCGGGCACGCGCGCCGCCGCACGACCAGTCACGCTCGCCGGCGCACAACCAATCACGCGCGCTTTCGCGCGACATTTCCGTGACGAACGGGCTGGACGCCGGTGCCGCACCTTGGTATAGCCCACGCCGTGTTCCGGCGTAGCTCAGCGGTAGAGCAGTTGACTGTTAATCAATTGGTCGTAGGTTCGATCCCTACCGCCGGAGCCAAAATAAGCCCTTTTAGGTCAACGCTTTGGGGGGCTTTTTTATTCCCGGAATTTGTCGCGGACGGCGCGGAAGGTAAGGCGCGGGGTCGTCTTGCGATTTCGATGCGGTGGCGATGATCGCCGCGCGGCAACCCTGCGACCCTGGCCGCCGTGAGCAGGCCGGTGGACGCCGGGTCCTTCCGCCATTCCCGAAGCCAACATTCTAGGAGAAAGCGGCCGATGACGGGCAAAGCCGGCCGGAAAAAGATCCCGGCCGGCCCGTCGTTCAGAAGCGCATGTGCAGCGACAGGCGCGCGCCATGGCTGGTGTAGTCGTCCGAGAACGCGCCGCGATACTCGGCATCGAGCGAGGTTTGCGACCCGCTGCCGCCAAGCGGCATCGACACCCCGAGGCCGATATCCAGCCAGTCGTCATCCTTGCCGTCGAGCGGCGTGCTGGCGACCAGGATATTGTCGAACGCGGTTTGCACGCTCTCATCGCTGCCGTTGCGGCTGGCATAGGCGACATGTCCGCGCAGCGTGGCCTGGCCCAGCATCGCTTCGCCGCGGGCGCCCAGACGCGCCAGCGTGAAGCTGTCGTCGAAATCCTCGACCGAGAGGTTGTAGATCCCGGCCCCGGTTTCGTCGAACCCATCCACCGAGGTGTTGTAGATCTGGATCGATCCCATCGGGCCGAAGGCGTAGCCGGCCCCGCGCACCGCCATGTAGTCGGCGCTGATCCCCGCGAAGGTCACCGTGCCGTCGGTGTCGCCGGTGGCTGTCCCGGTGAAGCCCGGAATGTCGATATTGCGCTCGCTGTCGAAGTCGAGGTTCTGGACGCCGGCGAAGGCGCGGAAACTGCCGGCGGCGCCGATGGGTCCCTCGATGAAGCCGCCGAAGGCGAACCCCTCGGCGTCGAGCGAGCCGCGGGAGTCGTCGATGTCGGCGTCGGCACGGCCGTAACCGAGCATCAGCCCGCCATCGAGCCCGTCCACCAGCGTCGTCTTGAGCCCGAAGCTCACGTCGGTCGTGGTGAAGTCGTAATCGCCGCCCGTCGACGTGCCGGAGACCTCGCCGGTGCTGCCGCCGAGCGAGACGAAGCCCTGCATGCTTTCACCCATCTGCCACCAGGGGCTGCCCTGGGTCGAGACGGTGGCGCTGCCCGCCGCGCCGACCCCCGCCGGAGTGCCGAGGGCGTGGACCTGGTTGCGGGCCAGTTCGTAGCCGAGCCCGCCATAGGCGCCGAGAAAACTGTAGCCCAGACGCTCGAGCGCTGTGTTCTGCTCGGCCGGTTCCTCGATCGCGAGGATCTCGTTGATCGCCGTCAGGTAGTCCTCGTCGGCGCCGAGATAGGGAATGTTCGCCGAATCGAGCGCACCCGCCACGCTGAACTGGTAGGGCGTCCGTGTCTCTTCCACGATCGGCGCGAAGCGCGGCGCGTAGCGAAGGATGAACTGCCCGTCCTCGACGTTGCCGACCGTGATCGTGTAGTTCAGGTTGGCATTGCGCAGATCCTCGATCCTGTCGACGCCGAAAAGCCCGTTGCTCTCGGCGCGCTCGAGGATCGCGTCGGGGACCGGATCGCCGGGCGCGTAGGCCAGATCGGCCGCGTCGACACCGAGCGCGGCGGCAAGCTCGTCGAGGCGCGCATCGATGCCCGCGTCGGGGGCGAGGCTTCCGTAGGTCCACTGGTCTGCGCCGACATTGTACCATGCCACCAGCGCAGACTCGTCGTCGGGATTGTCGTTGTCGTCCCAGAACAACCCGTCGGGCACCATGCTGTCGGCAATAAACGCGTCCCCGAAGAACGCGGTATAATCCGTCTGCGAGAGCAGCGCGGTCTCCCCGGGGCCGAAATCCAGCACGTCGATCGTGAAATCGTTGCTGAACCCGGCGCGATTGGCGGTGCTTTCAGGATCGGCCGTGTTCGTCGTGAAGAACCCGATCTCTCCCTCGTTGCCGCCCGCGCCGAAAAGCCCGTCGACCAGCCGTCCGCCGAGGCCGATCTCCGTCGTGTCGAGATTGAAGAGGACGGCGTCGGCGGCGTCGAGTTCGCCCATCGGCGTGCCGTCCATGTCGAGCAGTTCGACGGAAAAGCCGGTGATCCGCGCGCCGGTGAAGTTCTCGATCTTGCCGAAGGTGAAATAATCGACGCTCGACGTGTCGACTTCGACGGGCCCCTCCTCGCCCTGGAGCGTGATCGTCTCGCCCGGCAAGGACCCCGGCGTGGTCGACAGGATCAGGTCCAAGGGCGTCGGTCCGGTCAGCAGCGTCTTGATGCGCTTGCCGGATCCCCGCTCGGAGTCGCAGTAGACGTCGGGATTGCTGGCCATCAGGCAGTTCGTCATCTCGCCGCGAAAAGTGAGGTCCGAGTAGTCGGTGAGGAACACGGGGAAAGGATCGAGGAAAAGGAACTCTCCTTCGTTCTCGGGATCCTCGATGCGCGTGCGCGTGAAGGTCACGGCCTTGATGCCCGGCGCGACCACGCCCTCTTCCTCGTCGACGAGGATCAGACCATCCCCCGATGTTCCCACCAGCACGTCGTCGTCCAGCGTTCCCGCCCAGACCGGTCCGGCCGCAAGAGCCGCCAGAACGAGGGGCGATACCCCAACGCGCAATCTGGCCAGAAGCCCCGTGTCACTCTTTTGCATGTCAACTCCACTTGCTGCTGCGCCCGGTTTCTCCGGCCGCCATTCTTTCGCGCAGGACGAGATGCCGGAATTCCGGCAGCATCCGCCCGGCGCGGCTTTTCGTATGCAGTGTGTCGAATGCAACTTCGTTGATAGTTATCAACGACCTGACCCGTCCCGCGCGGCTGTGGCGGAACGATCACGGCAAGCCCGCCGCAGGCGGATCCGCCATTCCGCGTCGGGATGCGTGACGCCTGCACACCGGCCATGGCCCCAAGACGCGGCTCTTCCCGCGCGGTCCGGCATTGCGGCGTGCCAATGTCCGCCGAGTCGGGCATGCTGTTGCGGCAAGCCATGACCGGAGAGCATCCATGACGAGACCCGTTTCACTTGCCGCGCTGTTGGCATGGGCGGCCTTCGCCGCCCCCGCGCAGGAGGCCGCCGACGCCGTCGCGCCCGAGGCCAGCACCAGGGCGGCGGCCTTTCCCGGGCTTTCGCCCGCGGCCGAGGCGGCCTTCGCGGCCCGTGCGGCCGGCGTGCCCGTCAGGGCGGAGACCTGGATGGTCGTGGCGGCGAATCCGCTCGCCGTAGAGGCCGGGGCCGAGGTGCTGGCCGCGGGCGGCAGCGCTGCGGATGCGATGATCGCGGTGCAGGCCGTACTGGGACTGGTCGAGCCGCAAAGCTCCGGCCTGGGCGGCGGCGCCTTCCTGGTCTGGTACGATGCCGCCACGGGCGCGGTGACGACGCTGGACGGCCGCGAAACCGCCCCGATGGCCGCGCGGCCCACGCTCTTTCAGGACGAAAGCGGGGAGCCGCTGGATTTCTTCGACGCCGTCGTCGGCGGGCGCTCGGTGGGCACCCCCGGCACGCCGGCGCTGATGAAGGCCGCGCATCGCCGCTGGGGCCGCGCCAACTGGGGCGACCTTTTCGACGCCGCCATCGCGCATGCCGAAAACGGCTTCACCGTCTCGCCGCGTCTGGCAGAGCTCGTGGCGGGCGACGCGGACCGCCTGCGCCGCTTCCCGGCGACAGAGGCGTATTTCTTCCCCGGCGGCACGGGCCTTTCCGCGGGCGACACGCTGCGCAATCCGGCCTATGCCCGGACCCTTCGGGCCATGGCGCGCGAGGGCGCCGACGCGATCTACTCCGGTCCCATCGCCGAGGGGATCGTCGCCACGGTGCGCGCGGCCGAGGGCAACCCGGGTCTTCTCTCGCTGGCCGATCTGGCCGCCTACGAGGTGGTCGAACGGCCCGCCGTCTGCGTCGAATACCGCGCGCATGATGTCTGCGGGATGGGGCCGCCCTCGTCCGGGGGGCTGACCGTCGGCCAGATCCTCGGCATGCTCGGGGGCTACGACCTTGCAGAGCTCGGACCGGAGAGCGCCGAGGCCTGGCGGCTCATCGGCGACGCCTCGCGGCTCGCCTTCGCGGACCGGGGCCGTTACATGGCCGACAGCGACTTCGTGCCCATGCCCACCGAGGGGCTTGTCGATCCAGCCTACCTCGCCGAGCGGGGCGCGCTGCTGGCCGGCGACGACGCCCTGCCCGAGGTGGCGCCCGGCCGGCCCGAATGGGACCACGCGCGGATCTGGGCCGACGACACCTCCCTGGAACTTCCGTCGACCTCGCACATCTCGATCGTGGACCGCGACGGCAACGCGCTTTCGATGACCACAACGATCGAGAACGCCTTCGGTTCGCGACTGATGGCACCGGGCGGGTTCCTTCTGAACAACGAGCTGACGGATTTCTCGTTCCGCACCCATGCCGACGGCTATCCGGTCGCCAACCGGCTGGAGCCCGGAAAACGGCCGCGCTCTTCCATGGCGCCCACCATCGTCCTGCGGGACGGCGCGCCGGTTCTCGTCGTCGGCTCTCCCGGCGGGAGCCGTATCATCGGGTATGTCGCGCAAACGATCATCGCGCATCTGGATTGGGGCATGGACGTGCAGCAGGCCGTCGCCATGCCGCGGGCCGTCAACCGCTTCGGCACCTTCGATCTGGAGGCCGGCACCGAGGCGGAAGACCTGGCCGAGGAACTTGCGGCGCTCGGCTACGAGGTGAACGCGCGTAGCCTGACCTCGGGCCTGCACGCCATCGCCATAGATGCCGATGGATTGACCGGCGGGGCCGACCCGCGGCGCGAGGGCATCGCGCTGGGCCGGTAGAAAGCGTGGGGCCGCTCCGGTCAGCCCCCGCGAGCCCCGCAAGCTCTGCAGGTCCGGCCCGGGGGACGCCCGCCTACCCTCGGCGGCGGCCAGACCGCCGCGCCCCGTGGCGGACGGGCTTGCCCTTCGAGCGACGTCACCCGCAGGCGGGACGGACGAGGCGCGCGTAGACGTCGCCGGAGTTCGCGGCCGCCGGCAGAGCGTCCAGCGTCGCAGAGATCTCCTGCGGCGTCTGCCACCCGTCATGAAGCAGCCGGTGCTCCTCGCCGAGGCTGAGATTGTATTCGTAGGTCCCGAGCGTGCCCAACCGCGCGATGCAGGCCCGCGCGGCGGCCCGCTGTATCATGGTGACCTCGAAGGACAGCAACGGCAGCGCGGTGCTCAGCCCCTGCAGCACGGCAGGTTCGTGCCCCTCCACGTCGATCTTCACGAAATCGGGCGTGCCATGGCGCGCGATCAACGCGTCGAGCGTGGTGACGGGCACCGTGACGGCGCTGTCCCAGACCTCGTCCTGCCAGCCCGGCGCGCCCGCCGCGGCAGCGATGAAATCCCGCTCGAGCGTCGCGACGGTCGGATTGCGCGGGTTGAGATGAAGGACGAGTTCCCCGGGCGCGGCCCCCGCGGCCATGGGCAGCAGGGTGGCCCCCGGGGTCCGGCCGTGGATCAGGCGGAGCGCCCGGAACACCCGGGGCTGCGGCTCCAACGCGACGACGGATGCGCCAAGCCCGAGGAAGCTTCCGGTTCGATCGCCCAGATGCGCGCCGATGTCGAAAACGAGCGCCCCGGGCGACACGAGCGTTGCGTGCAGCGCATCCATGCGCGCGGTCCGCGCCCTGTCACGGTAGTAGATGTCCAGCGAGCGGCCGATGACCGACGCCGCCGGTTTCGTTCGTTTCGGTTTCGATGTCGCGTGCATCGCGGTCTCCAGGTTTCGGCGCGCGGATCGGCCGCTCCATCGATGCCGGCGCCATGGCCGAGATGCGAACGCCCGTCGCTGGTCCCGAAGAGTGACCCGGCCATCTTGCCTGCCCCGAGCGGCGTCCGAAACGCGGCCGACGGTCAGGTCCGGCCCCTAACGCCGGAACAGACGGGACTCGAAGCTCACGCCGACGCCGATCCGCGCGCTGTCCTGCGCCACGAGTGTCCCGAGCCCGTGGCGCCCGATGGCATTGGTCGCGAAGAGGTCGAGGCTTGCCGGTGCCGCGTCGAAGGCATAGCGCGCGCCCGCCGCCCAGACCGCGTCCTCGCCGCCCGACACGGGCGTCACCTCGCCGATCACCTGCCAGTTCGGACCGAAAGCGTGATTGATGCCAAGGCCGAGGCCGCCGATCTCCTCGTCGCCGAAGACGGCAAAGCGCGGATTGATGGTGACCGCTGTCGCCGCGCCGATGTCGCGGCTCGCTGCGAGGTCGGCGAAAAGCACGCCGGTCGTCGGCCGCTCCACGTCGCGCCCGGCAAGCAGCCCGGCGGAGAGGGAAAAGGCATCCCCGTTGTTGCGGTCGAGGAATTGCAGCCGCCCTCCGAACATGTAGCGGGCGTCCTGGCTGGGATTGCGGTCCGGACCGACGCTGCCGTCATCGGCGTAATCCTCGATCAGGGCCTCGATCTGTATCGCGTGATCGGGGCTGAAACGCAGGGCAAGCGCGGCGTTGTCGTCACTTCCCGCGCCGAGCCCGAGCTGGCCCTGGCCCGGACTGAGCGTATCGGCGCTCGACAAGGTGAACCCGGCCCGCGCCAACTGGCGGTCGCGCGGCGTCACCGGGCTCGGCGCGTCGACCCCGTAGGCCGCCCGCACCTCGCCGCGGGCACCCGGCGCATAGCTGAGCTTCAGTCCGAAAAGCGCCTCGTCGCCGCCCGGGAAGAGCGTCACGAGATCGGTGGCCGGCGACATCCCCAACCCGTTCGTCGCGAAGACATCGAGCGCGACCCTCGGCGTGACGGCGTAGCGAAAGCCGGCGGTCCAGACCGGCCGGCGCTCGATCTCGCCGTCGGCGTCCAGCGTATTGCCGCCCGGTCCGACGCTGGCCGTGACCCCGCCATAGGCCTGCAGCCGCGGGCCGGGCTGCCAGGTGGCGCCCACGCCCATGTGCACGTTGGTCCCGAGAAACTCGTACCCCTCCAGCCGATCCGGAAAGACCGTCACCCCCGGCACCAGGTGAAGGCGGAGATCCGGGCCCACCCGGAAACTCGCCGGCAGCTTGAGCGTGGCCGCGGCGCCGTGGATCCAGTCATCCCCGGCCGTCGCGTCGGGCTCGATCCCGAAATATTCCAGCCCGGCAAGCGCGGCGAGGTCCATCCGCGCATCCGACCTCAGGAGAACCTTGAGATGCGCGCCGACATTGGCGAGCGTGACATTATCCAGCGACCCGCCGATCGCCGAGACCGGCGGATCATCGAACACCTGCGCATCGATGCCGAACTGCAACCGCCCTGAACCGCGCCGGTCCACACCGCCGTGATAAAGCTGGATCCCGGTTCCGTCCCCTTTGTCGGGCCCCGTCTGGTGCGACCCGAATTCCAGCACTAGGCTGTCGCGCGGCAGCAGATATCCGGTATCGAAATTCGCATGGCGCGGTGCGGGGCTTTCGACGACCGGCTCGGCAAGGGCAGCGTCGGCAAAACCCATGCCCAAGACGACGATGGCGGCCTGAAGGCCCGGGACGGGCGGATGTTCGCGTCGTCGATTCACGTTCATCTCCGAACCGGTCTCCAATGCCAGGGCCCGCGGCTTTCGCCACGGCCGCCGGTCGTCACCGCGCGCGGGTAAGCGTAGTGTGCCAGCGCGGTCAAAGGAACCGGCAAGAATTGCACCCGCGATTTTTCGATCCCGTCCGGGACCGGAAACACACAGGTCCTGGCGAGAGACGCAGGACCGAGGGCGCCAAGGATCGTTCAGCGGCGCACGGACGCGTTCTTTCCGACCGCGCACCGGTTCGCCCCTCCCCCGGTTCGATCTCTGCGGCCGACGTCACCTTCCACTCGACCCCTTCCTTGCGGGGCGCCTCGTCCTGGTGCCACGCAACCCTGCGGCGATCGTCCCGCAGAAACGAGCAACTCCGTTCTTTTTTCGTTCCGACCCGCGCCTTATGCTGCGCCCTCGACTCACCCGGGCCGATCCATGACAGAGTTCCGCTTCGTTCACAGTTCCGACCTGCATCTCGGCCGCCGTTTCGGGCGGCTGCCGGAGGAGGTGCGCGGCCCGCTGGCCGAGGCGCGCCATACCGCGCTCGCCCGCCTCGCGGCAGCGGCGCGGGCGCATGGCGCGGCCCATGTCCTTCTGGCCGGGGACACGTTCGACACGCCCACCCCGTCCGACCGGGTGCTGCGGCAGGCGCTCAACGCCATGGCAGAGGCGGCGGGCGTCAGCTGGTGGCTGCTGCCCGGGAATCACGACAGCGCCGCGGGCGCCGAACCGCTCTGGGAGCGCATCGCCGCCGAGGCGCCGGCCAATGTCCATCCCGTGCGCGAGGCCGCGCCGGTCAACTTGGCGCCCGGCGTCACGCTTCTGCCCGCACCGGTCACGCGTCCGGCGCCGGGGCGCGACCTGACCTCGGCGCTCGACGCCATGGAAAGCCCCGAGGGCGCGCTCCGCATCGGGCTCGCCCATGGCGGGGTGGTCGATTTCGCGGAAACGGGGGCGAGCATTCCGCCCGACCGCGACCGCCGGGCCGGGCTCGACTATCTCGCGCTCGGCGACTGGCACGGCCCCCTCTCCGTCTCGGCGCGCACGCAATACCCCGGAACGCCCGAACAGGACCGTTTCCGCCACGGGCGCCGGGGCGTCTGCCTCGCCGTCACCCTGCCCGGCCCCGGCGCGGCGCCCGTCATCGAGGAGGTGGAAACCGGCGTCTTCCTCTGGCGGGAGGAAAGGCTGCCGCTGGTGCCCGGAACCGACCCCGAGGCGCAGCTTGCCGCGCTGCTCCCCGCCTCGGGCCGGCGGGAGATGCTCCTGCGCCTGAGCGCGGAGGGGCGCGCGCGCCTCGCAGAGCGCGCCGCGCTTGCCCGCGCCGCGGCCGCCGCGGCCCCGGATTTCTGGCATTTCGACCTGATCGCGGACGCCCTCGCGACGGAGCCCGACGCCGCGGACCTCGACGCCATCGACCAGGCCGGCGCGCTGCGCCGGGCCGCCGACGCGCTTGCCGCCGAAGCCGCGGACGAAACGCTGGATGCGACCGCGCGGCGCACCGCGGCGGCGGCGCTGGCGCGGCTTTATGCCTATGTGGTGGAGGGGGCGGCATGAAGCTTCGGGCCCTGCGCCTCGAGCATGTCCGCCGCTTCGACCGTCCGGTGCAGATCGACGGGATGGGCAACGGGCTCAACCTGCTCTGCGCGGCCAACGAACAGGGCAAGTCCACCCTCTTCGACGCGCTGCACGCGCTTTTCTACGCCCGCCACGGCTCACGCGCGCAGGACGTGCTCGCGCTGCGGCCCCATGCCGGCGGCGCGCCCGAGATCCGCGCCGAGATCGAGAGCGAGCAGACCGGGCCCGTCACCCTGGTCAAGCGCTGGCTCTCGCGTCCCGAGGCGCGGATCGAGCGCGACGGCCGCGTGATCGCCCGCGCCGACGAGGCCGAGGCGGTCATCGCCGACCTCGTGGGTGGCGCCGAGGGCGGTCCGGCCGGGCTGCTCTGGGTGCGCCAGGGCCTTCACGGCCTCGAGGACGGCACCGGAAAGGCCCGCGACGCGGCGCTGGCCGCGCGCCGCGATCTGCTGTCCTCCGTGGCAGGCGAGGTCGACGCGATGACGGGCGGCCGGCGCATGGACGCGGCGCTGGCCCGTTGCCGGGAGGAGTTGACGGAGCTGGCGACGCCGGGTCGCGCGCAGCCCCGCGGCGCCTACAAGGCCGCGCTGGACGAGGCCGCGGCGCTCGCGGATCGCGCCCAAGGCCTTGCCGAAACCGCGCGCGCGCTCTCCGAGGCCCTGAAGGACCGCCGGCGGTGCCGCGAGGAGCTGGCCGCGCTCGACGATCCCGAGGCCATGGAAGAGCGGCGCGCGCGCCTCGCCGTGGCCGAGGCGGCGCACGAGGCCGCGGAAAAGCATGCCGAGCATNGGCCATGGAAGAGCGGCGCGCGCGCCTCGCCGTGGCCGAGGCGGCGCACGAGGCCGCGGAAAAGCATGCCGAGCATCTGGACGCCGCCAGACGCAGCCGCGATCTTGCGCGCCTGGAGGCGCGGCAGGCGGCCGAACGGCTGCTCGCCCTGCGCGAGGCCCGCGCCACCCGCGAGACGGCCAATCGGGCCTGCCAGGAGGCCGACGTCGCATTGGAGGACGCACGGCAACGCGAAACGCAGGCCGCGGAGGCCGCCGCAGAGGCCGAGCGCACCCGCGCGGAGGCCGCCGCCGCGAAGGCCGGGGCCGATGCCGCGCGCCGCGAGGCGGAACGCCGGGCCGCGGCGGCAGAC